>JANQRV010000120.1 GCA_028284395.1 Saprospiraceae bacterium | reverse complement strand
AGCTCGCCCCAACCTCGGTATTCTAGGTCCTTCCGGGTAATGGGCAACCAGTCAGTTAATGGCCGATCATTCTCCATAATCAGTTTACTTAAGAAAAGGAAGGCAAAGATACAACAATTCTACCTCGCAAGCATCAATCATTTTTTTTTCGCAGCGGAAATCCAAGACTCTTTCAGAGCAGATTCAGACTGTTCCGCAAAGCCGATACCGATAGCAGGTAGAACTTCTTCCTATTTGGCACTCGAATCCTTTCATTGATCACCTTAGATGCCGCCGTACTTTTTATTTTGTGAAATAGACTCAGATAAAACATATAAGCGAGATAGACACCGAATCGTGCGCCTTTCGGCAATCGAACAATTCCTTCATAGGCTGCATCAAAATCTTTTTTGATATCTGCCTCAATTAACTCCTTATCTGCTTCCGTGAAGTCTCTAAAATCGACCCCTGGAAAATATACCCTCCCTCTTTCATCAAAATCGCTTTTGATATCTCTCAAAAAATTGATCTTTTGAAATGCTGCTCCCAAACTTTGGGCCGACGATTTTAACTCTTGGTATTGTGTGTCGTCCCCCTCACAGAATACCCGTAAACACATCAAACCCACCACTTCTGCCGACCCGTAAATGTATTCTTCATATAACTCTTTTCGATACCGATCGTGATGCAAGTCCATCTCCATACTATCCAAAAAGGCATCTATTAAACCTGATTCGATGTTGTATTTGTGAACTGTTTGCTGAAAACTGTTAAGTATCGGATTCAAACTAATCTTCCGGTCAATGGCTTGATAAGTGGCTTCTCGAAATTCACGTAAGAGATCCTCTTTTGGAAAATTGTGGAAAGTATCGACTATCTCATCAGCAAACCTGACGTAGCCGTATATGGCATAAATCGGAGACCTGAATCTTTTGTCAAATACTCGGATCCCAAGCGAGAAAGAAGTGCTGTAATTGGTAGTAACAATTTTGCTGCATTCATCGCATACTTTGTGAAAAAGATCAATCATGATGTAAAATTTTTCGGGCTTCTAAGCCATTATTATGCCTTCAGAACTTTATCGAGTTCTTTTGCAACGACTTGACCAGAGATGATAGAAGGAGGAACACCAGGGCCCGGAGTCGTAAGTTGGCCGGTAAAAAAAAGATTGTTGATTTTCTTACTCTTTAATTTGGGTTTCAAAAAGGCGGTTTGAGTTAAGGTATTGGCTAGACCATATGCATTGCCTTTGAATGCATTATAATCTTCTATGAAGTCTTTGTGAGCAAATGTTCTTTTATATATGATGTGATTTTTGATGGATTGCCCTGTCAACCTTTCCAATCGATCGAGCAAACGGTCAAAATACAATTCTCTCACCTCATTACTGTCTTTCAATCCAGGTGCAACTGGCATCAACACAAAAACATTTTCCTTTCCTGCGGGTGCAACGGACTCATCTGTTAAAGATGGGACACACACATAAAAGAGTGGATTTGTTGGCCATCGGGGAGATTCGTAAATTTCATGGGCGTGCAGCGAAAAATCTTTATCGAAGAAAAGATTGTGGTGTTGAAGATTTTTCAATTTCTTATCGACCCCTAAATAAAACAGAAGAGAGGAAGGTGCCATTACCCGCTGATCCCAATATTTTGCAGAATAAGTACGAAATTCTTTATCTAACAGATGTTGCTCACAATGATGATAATCTCCACTACACACAACTCCATCGACCCGATATTCCCGATCGGCTGTTACTACTTTTGTTGCAGTCTTACCTTCTACTTTAATGGATAACACTTCCTGCGAAGTCATTATCTTTACCCCCAGTTCCTTAGCCAGCTTAGCCATTCCATTGATCACTTCAAACATACCACCATTGGGGTACCACGTTCCCAGTGCCATATCCGCATAATTCATCAAGCTATAGAGTGCCGGCGTCTTCTGTGGTGTCGCCCCCAGAAACAAAACCGGAAACTCCAAAATCTGTAATAATTGCTCGTTTTTGAAAAGCGTTCGGAGATATTTACCCATGGAGGTGAACATCTGCAGACGAAACATACTGGCAAGTACACGGGTATCGGCAAATTCCAGGATCGAGTGTCCGGGCTTATGTACAAATTCGGACATCCCGATTCGATACTTATAGGCTGCTTCCTGAAGAAATTTTTTCAACTTTTGCCCACTACCGGGCTCTTTCGCCTCAAAAAGCACAAATAAATCCTCCATCTTAGCCGGTAAATCAACCACGTCGTCTTTGCCAAAGACAACAGAATATGAAGGATCTAATCTGATCAATTCATAATAATCTGCCACTTCCTTGTCAAAATTCTCGAAATGCTCTTCGAATACATCCGGCATCCAATACCAACTCGGCCCCATGTCAAATTTAAACCCTGCTGCCTCAAATTGCCGAGCCCTTCCTCCGATACTGTCGTTCTTCTCAAGAATGGTAACCCGATGCCCCAGCTTAGCTAGATGACTGGCGGCCGATATTCCAGAGAAACCTGACCCAATAATAATTACCTCCTTCGAAGAACCTGTCATACCTTCAATTTATTTGACACGGATTCACAACAATGGACCTTTCCTTTTGTTTAAGTTTTGTTCAATATTTTCCTCAAAAGATTAAACAAAATACGATTGCAAGTAATTGTTCATTGCTTATCCTTGTCGGCGGGCCAACCGTCAAATCCTCCTTTTAGGTCAAATACTTCATCAAACCCCTCGTCAATTAGAATTTTTGCTGCCTTTCCGCTTCTTTTACCGGATTTGCAGTAAACATATACTGGTTTTTGTCTATCTAATGTAGCAATTTTCGAACTAAAGTCGTCGTCATAAATATTGAAATTGACTGCCCCTTCTATATGACTTTCAGCATATTCTTCAGGGGTTCTGACATCGACAATTTGGTGGCCGTCGTCATTTTTTAGTATCTCAATTAGCTGATCGGCTTTGAGAATTTTCTTCCCGCTGGTCGTTTCAATTGTTTGATTCTGACCATCAACATGGCGGTAATCATTATTACAGCCAATTAGAAAAAACAGGACAAAAAACGAGCATGCAAATTGTGATCTCATATACCAATTAATTTTATTTTTGTGCCTGTGAAAAATATAGAAAACATTCTGGAACAATACCAAAATTGCTCCCAGATAAATCGGATTGCGGATCTGCTGGCGGAAGATGTTCCCAAACGACTCCAGTTGACCGGGGTCACCGGCTCGATGGATGCTTTCATCCTGGCAAGCCTTTACCGCAAAACTCCTCGACACTTCCTTTTCATAGCTAATGATAAGGAAGATGCTGCATATACACAAAATAATATTACCAGCTTACTAGAAGGAAAGTCCATTCATTTCTTCCCCGATTCCTTTAAAAGGCCAAAAGCTTTCGACAAGCTTTACAATAATAACGTCCTTTTGCGAACGGAGACCATCAACAAAATTACTTCGGCAGATCCTCTTGGCGAACTGATTATTACATACCCCGAAGCGCTATTCGAAAAAGTGGTAGCTCCTAAAGTTTTGGAAAAGAATAGGATCGAGATACAGCTCAATGAGAAAGTAGATGTTGATACGATCGTCGACATCTTAACAACCTTCGGTTTTAAAAGAGAAGACTTTGTTTACGAACCCGGACAATTCTCAATCCGCGGAGGCATCGTGGATATATTTTCATATGGTAATGAGTATCCCTACCGCATTGAGCTGTTTGACGACGACGTCGATAGCATCAGAACCTTCAATCCTACCACCCAACTTTCGATCAGAAACATCGCGAAAGTCTCTATCATACCCAATATCAACACTAAGTTCAATAGAGACGAAAAGATCTCGCTTATACAAGTTTTAAATCGAGAAACGGTCGTTTGCCTGAGAGATATTCAGATTGTTGTAGATAAACTTCAACAGTGTTTTACCAAAGCAGAAGAGTTTGCCAACAATATCTCCAGTCTTGATGAAAGTGAACTAGCAGAGATCTTTCGGGATCGGGCCTTCATTAAACCCAACCAAGTGATTGAAGAATTGGAAGGCTTTCAATTAATTAGCTTTAACAATTCACAACAGCCCATCCCAGTCGACCAAGAGATTGCTTTCAATTCCAAACCTCAGCCTAGTTTCAATAAGAATTTTGCTTTGTTGATCGATCATTTGACAGAAAATGATAGCCAACAAATTAAAAACTATCTGTTTACAGATAATACCAAACAGATTGAGCGGTTTTACTCAATCTTCGAAGATTTAAATGCTGCCGTCACTTTTCAACCAATCACAAGTGCCATTCATCAGGGTTTCGTAGACCTCGATTTACAAATCGCCTGCTATACAGATCATCAGATCTTCGAACGCTTTCATCGATATCGTTTACGAAAAGGGTTTACCAAAGACCAGGCTTTGACTTTAAAGATGTTGCGGGAGCTAAAACCAGGTGACTTTGTTACTCACATCGATCATGGAGTCGGCAGATTTTCGGGGTTGGAAAAAATCAATATCAACGGCCATGTTCAGGAATCGGTCCGGCTATTTTACAAAAACAACGACCTTCTCTATGTAAGTATTAACTCACTCCACAAAATCACCAAGTACTCAGGCAAAGAAGGTAATGTGCCAAAACTTAGCAAATTAGGATCAGATGCTTGGAAAAACCTCAAACGGAAAACTAAGAAAAAAGTCAAGGACATCGCCGGGGAGCTGATCAAATTGTATGCGAAACGACGGGCAGCAGAAGGATTCGCATTTCCCGAAGACGGTTACCTTCAAAATGAACTGGAAGCCTCCTTCATCTATGAGGACACTCCTGATCAGTTAAAGGCAACCAACGATGTGAAAGCAGATATGATCAAATCCTATCCGATGGACCGTTTGATCTGTGGTGATGTCGGATTTGGGAAAACGGAAGTCGCTATCAGGGCTGCATTTAAAGCAGTGGTTGGAGGCAAACAGGTTGCCATTCTCGTTCCAACCACCATTCTCGCCCTACAACATTATCAAACCTTTAATGGTCGGTTGAAGGAATTTGGTATCTCCATTGACTACGTCAATAGGTTCCGAACCGCTGGTCAAAAAAAGGAAATCTTCAATCGACTCAAAAAAGGCGAGCTCGATATAGTAATCGGTACCCATGGGCTTCTCAACAAACAGGTAGGATTCCAGGACCTGGGATTACTCGTCATCGATGAGGAACAAAAGTTTGGCGTTGCCGCCAAGGAAAAATTACGCCAACTCAAGGTGAATGTCGATACACTCACGTTGACGGCTACCCCGATACCCAGAACACTCCAGTTTTCTTTGATGGCTGCTCGCGATCTGTCCGTCATCAGGACCCCACCACCGAACCGACAGCCCATACATACAGAATTAAGGATCTTCAATGAGGAATTGATCAAAGACGCGATCGACTATGAAATGAATCGGGGTGGGCAAGTATTTTTTGTACACAATAGGGTCAAAACACTTCCCAACATCGCCACCATGTTGCGGCGTCTTTGCCCCGATGTGGACATTACCATTGCACATGGCCAATTGGACCCTAAAACATTGGAAACCACTTTACTAGAATTCATTGATGGCCGTTTCGACGTCCTGGTTTGTACCAATATTATTGAAACTGGGCTTGACATTCCGAACGTCAATACCATCATGATCAACGATGCTCATCATTTTGGCTTGAGCGACCTCCATCAGCTACGCGGTCGGGTCGGGCGATCTAACAAAAAAGCGTTTTGCTATTTGTTTTCGCCTCCACTATCAACCATTACATCGGATGCCCGAAAAAGGCTTCGAACGATCGAAGAATACTCCGACCTAGGTAGCGGATTCAATATAGCTATGCGCGATATGGATATCCGGGGCGCCGGCAACCTATTGGGTGCCGAACAGAGTGGTTTCATTTCAGATATCGGCTACCAAACCTATCAAAAGATCCTGGAAGAAGCCATTCAGGAGCTTAAAGAGAAAGAATTCAAGGATATGTTTCAGGAAGAACTTGAGAACAATCATGTCTTTGTAAGAGATGTTCAGATTGACACCGATGTTGAGATGTTGATTCCCGATGAATATGTAGAGAGCATTCAAGAAAGACTTAGCCTGTATTCTGAACTGGATAGCATTGAAACGGAGGAAGATATTGAAAAATTTGAGATGAAGCTGAAGGATCGCTTTGGCAAAGTACCTCCTCAAGTTTATGAGTTATTCCACGGTCTGCGTTTGCGGTGGACCTGCAAATTACTGGGGTTCTCTCGTCTAATTCTAAAAAATTGGAAGCTTCGCTGCTATTTTGTTGAAGACCCGCAATCCCCATTTTACGAATCGCAGGTCTTTCAGAATATTCTAGACTTCATCACCGTACAAGGGCATGAATTTGGGTTTTCTTTCAAAAAAACCAATCGTCATTTCATCCTGGTCAAAGATGGTGTCAAAAGCCTGAAAGCAGCACGAAAGGCATTGGAAGTTATTGAAAATAAGGTATTCGCAGGAGAAAAAGTCTAAACTCACTTGCTTTAGCGCGCGCCTCATAAATACTGCATTTTTCGTCACTTACTTGAACTCCTTGAGATAGGTGGTAATCCCCAGATGGTTGATCCCTCCCGCTAGGTGGTAGGTCGTCCGACCATAATCAATGCGAAAACGGTTGACCTTGAAACCGACCCCTAATGAAAATCCTGCAAACCCACCAAAGTTAGTAGTGGTTAATTCCTTTCTCATAAAGTGATTATATCCAAATCGCAGCCTAAAATTGTCTTTTTTACCAAAAAGAAATTCTCCGTTGAAAATAAAATGGCGAAAAAAATTGTCAAACCAAATACTGGTCATACTTCTTTCTGGAGGTTCTTCACCAAAAAACAAGGTAGTTTCTTCACTATTTGGGTCGTCGAAGGTAACGTTCCAGCGATCCAAATGATGATAAACGACCGAAAAGCGAAAGGGCAAATGCTTCAGTCTTTTAGAAAAACCAACTTGGATTTCGAAAGGCAGAGGCTCCGTATCTCCTCCCTCCTGAAAAGTAGAGATCTGTGTTCCTACATTTTTGAAAAGAATAGTAGCTGTGAAATTTGAAGCCGTGTCGTAATATACTGCCGCAATATCAGCAACCAAACCTGTAGAATTAAAGCGCCCCAGGCTGGAAGTAACAAATTTTGCATTCACACCTAATGCTAGGCGTTCATAAACTTCTTTGCCAGCACCAATGGTAACGGCATATTCCGCCGCGTTTAAGGTACCGTTCTCAATCCCAAATTCGTCGGTCTCTTCAAATTCACCGTAGTTTGCATACTGAATCCCTCCGTGGAAAGTCATATCGGCTCCCGTTAAATGATGCGCATAACTAAAGTAGCCGTGCTGCGTTCCAGCCAAATGGAAACTATGGTTAAAAGACAATTGCCCATGCATGGAAGGATTCAACAAAGAAGGGTTATTATAAGCCAAATTAGCATCATCATCCATAACACTGATCAAATTTCCTCCAAGACCAGAAATCCTTGCAGAAGCGGGCAAATTAAGAAATTCATAAGTATTTAATCCACCCAATTGCCCCAAAGCTAATTGAGCATAAATCAAAACTCCACAAATCGCAAGTATGTGTTTCAGCATGATGCGTGCTATCAATTTGTTTTGATGCAAAATAGGGCTATTCTCCTATGTTTTCTTTGCCTTTTTCCCAAATGGTCTTACAAATGCCCTTTTCACATTCCATTTTCTTAATGAGTTCTCCCTCCTCGTTGTACAATTTCAAAAGACCGTGTTCATGGACACCATTTAAATACTCCCCCTCGGCTTTAATGTTCCCGTTTTGATAGTACTCGATAAAGGGACCATTCTCCTCATTATTCTCAAAGGTCACCACTTCCATTAACTCTCCGGTACGGTAGTATTTCTTCCATTGACCAAAAGTTATATTGTTGCGATACTCTCCGTGAAGCTCCAGTTGTCCATTGTCGTAGAATGCCAGGAACGGACCTTCGAAAATACCCATATCGTAGGTCTCTACAATCTGGGTATCCGCATTCTCATAGTATAGTACTCTACTTCCATGCAATGTATCGTTAATGTAAAAAGCCTCTTCCATTATTTGACCATTTGGTCCGTATTTCACATAGCTCCCATGTTTCGCATAATCTTCTGTCTTGCGCTGAAACTCTTCAGTATTTCCATCGATATCCAGGTTCTTCACCTGCTCCACATCAGCGAAATCCAATAGCTTAGAATCTCCTGCGCTTTCGGAAGCTTTGGTCATCTTGTCACCAGGCTTTTGCTGGGTACAGGAAACCAGTAAAAATAGCAGACAAAAGAAAATACCATTTCTCAACATGAGGT
Source organism: Saprospiraceae bacterium (assembly GCA_028284395.1). Taxonomy (GTDB): domain Bacteria; phylum Bacteroidota; class Bacteroidia; order Chitinophagales; family Saprospiraceae; genus JANQRV01. The sequence goes on along the minus strand of JANQRV010000120.1, from coordinate 64,063 downwards.
TATTATTATTTTGGTTCACTATGATAACGCAGGAGCAGAAATTTCATTATAGAACTAACTCTTTACCAAGGCTTTCGTTACAATCGTTTGCCGACCGATACTGGAATAGTAAAATCCCATATCCTTCATTCTATCGAGGTCATATAAGTTTCTACCGTCAAAAATTATGGGACTCGTCATTAACTCTTTCATCACCTTAAAACTCGGATTTCTGAATACGCTCCATTCCGTTACAATCGCTAATGCGTCGACCTCTATTAGTGCTTCGTATTGATCATTCGTATAGTTGATCCGATCACCATACATTTTCTTTAGATTTTCCAAGGCTTCGGGATCATAAGCAGTAATAGTGGCTCCCAATTGTAGGAGCTCATCAATGATATACAGTGCCGGGGCTTCTCTGATATCATCGGTATTTGGTTTGAACGAAATCCCCCATATTCCAATTCTCCTACCTTTCAGGTCGCCATTAAAGTAGTGCTGTATTTTTTTAGCCAGGGAAAGGCGCTGTAATTCGTTTACCCCCATGACCGATTTCAGAATCCTAAAATCGTAGTCGTGATCAGCGGCAGTCTTCGCTAAAGCCTGAACATCTTTTGGAAAACAGCTCCCACCATAACCAACTCCCGGAAAAAGAAACCGTTTCCCAATTCGTGAGTCGCTGCCCAGCCCTTTCCGGACCAAGTCGACATTCGCACCTGTTTTTTCACAAAGATTGGCGATCTCATTCATGAAAGAAATCCTGGTCGCCAAATAGGAGTTTGCCGCATATTTTGTCATTTCAGCCGAACGATGATCCATAAAAATGATTGGATTTCCCTGTCGGACGAAAGGTTCGTAAAGCTGTTTCATCAACTTGCGAGCTTTATCGGAGTTGGTGCCGATGACAACTCGATCCGGTTTAAGAAAATCCTCAACAGCAACGCCTTCTCTCAAAAACTCCGGGTTTGCAATCACATCGTAGAGAGATTCATCAGCATTAATCCCAAGCGTCCGATGTACTTTCTCGGCAGTCCCAACCGGTACGGTGCTCTTATCAACAATGACTTTGTATTCTACTAATAGCTCTGAAATTTCAGCAGCAACTTTCAAAATATAGGAGAGATCCGCGGAGCCGTCTTCTCCGGGAGGAGTGGGCAGTGCCAAAAAGATGATTTCACCGTGGCGGACACCTTCTTTCAAATCAGTGGTAAAATCCAGTCTTCCCTGCTTTACATTTCGGTCAAAAAGGACTTCCAACCCCGGTTCATAAATGGGAATTTTTCCATTCTTCAAGTTCTGGACTTTTTCCTCGTTAATGTCGACACAGAGAACGTCGTTTCCCGTTTCGGCAAAACAGGTACCAGAAACCAATCCAACATATCCGGTACCAACAACTGTAATGTTCATGTCGTAATATTTTGTTTCACAAATTTTTCTAAAGTAGACAGCAAAAGAATGATTAAAAGTGGAAAAACAGTTTTAATTAGGATATATTGACCAGTGTTTCTGGACACTCAACTTTTGTAATCATTATCATTCTTAAAAATTGCAGATGCCTCGATGGGTAAACAACATATTTTACTCCTTTCCATTCCAATTATTAATTTTCCATTTCAGGAGTAATCATTTACTCATCGCTCTTTGGACCATTATCATTTTGTTCATTTCTGGCCTACTGGGAGCTAAATTGGGTTTCCAGTATTTATTTTTAGACCCCGAATATAGGGGAAATGTAGATTTCTGGAGCTTTTTTTTTCTTGGCATTGCCTATGGCGGTTTCGTAATGAGCTGGAATTTAACAACTTACCTACTTAGCGCACATTTCTTCCCTTTTCTAGCCACCTTGGTCCGACCCTTCACGAAGTTTTCGCTGAACAATTTTCTGATTCCAATGCTAATTCTGGCATTCTACATCTTTAAGATCATTCAATTCCAATTCGGCTACCAATCCTATGGCATCTATACGGTTTTCCTCAATTGCTTGGGTCTGCTTTTTGGCGGGTTCGCCGTCATTCTGTCTTATTCTGTCTATTTTCATCTGACAAATCGGGACATAACCTACTATCAAAAAAATAGCCCCCTACCTCCAAATCTTGCTAAATCAATTTCTCCTGGCCACCGAAACGTGGACCTCGATTACATTAAGTTGGATTCACAACGTTGGAAAGTAAAGACTTTCCTAAACGAATCTTTCCAACCAAGAATTGTCCGTAGTGTTGCCCACTATGACTCAAAGTTGATTCAAAACATCTTCAAGCAGAACCATTTGAATGCCTTGATCATTCAACTATTCAGTATGATGACGCTAGTCCTTCTGGGATATCTTGTGGATTATCCGGTTTTTCGTATTCCCGCTGGAGCGAGTCTCTTGATTCTGATGAGCATCATGGTGGCAGTCATTGGCGCCCTGACGTATTGGTTCAATAATTGGACGACTACTTTCATTTTCCTGCTCTTACTCTTTTTGAACTTCTTGACTAGTTTTGAAATCTTCAATCAAAAGCATTTGGCATACGGATTGAATTATGGGACTCAAAAAGCGGAGTATTCGGTAGAAAAACTACAGGAAATCTGTTTCACAGATCAGGTAGCAGAAGATAAAAAAGCGACCGAAGCCGTCTTGAGTACTTGGAAGAATAGAGTAACGGCCAACCCAATGGAAAAGCCCAAAATGGCTATTCTTTGTGTCAGTGGAGGTGGACTCAAGTCTGCACTTTGGACCATGAAAGTAGTCCAGGAGTCCGATAGCATCCTTGGCGGTAAATTACTCGATCATACAACCCTCATAACCGGCGCTTCGGGGGGCATGATTGGAATGGCCTATCTACGGGAGTTGCTCTTGAAGAAACGGACGAACAACGAGATTGACATATACGATCGGCATTACCAAGACACGATCACACGAGACTTGCTCAATTCTGTTGCTTTTTCAATGATTTCAAGAGATTTATTCATTCCCAGATCACGTTTCAAAATTGGCGATTATTCCTATCCAGCTGATCGGGGTTTCGTTTTCGAACAACATCTTAATGACAATACCGGAAAGATCTTAGACAAATCCATCAAAGCTTACCAAAGACCAGAAAGAGAGGCTCTGATCCCAATGCTGTTCCTTACTCCATCCATTGTGAATGACGCGCGCAGGTTAATAATCTCCCCTCAAGGAGTTAGTTATATGATGGTCGCTCCGGTAGGGGTTAACAAACACGATGCGGTAGAAATCGATGCGGTAGACTTTGGCTGGATGTTCAAAGACCAGGATGCATTCAATCTGAGATTCTTATCTGCACTACGTATGAATGCGACCTATCCGTACGTATTACCAAATGTGCACTTACCAAGTAGTCCTCAGATGGAAGTAATGGATGCAGGTTTTCTGGATAATTATGGGATTTTTACGGCAACTCGGTTCATACAAGTGTTTAGAAACTGGATCCAGGAGAATACAAGCGGAGTAGTTGTCATTCAGATTAGCAGTTCGAATCGGATCGAACAAATCCTGCCGAGCAACCAAAGTGGCATCATCGAATCTCTGATCAATCCATTGGGAATTGCTGGAAAGGTTTTCACCCGACAGGAATTTGAATTTGATAACAGCCTCGGTTTTATCTATGACCTATTAGGGCATGAAAACTTTGACGTAATCCGTTTTATTTATCGCCCAACTCAACCCGAACGAAGAGAAGCTTCCATTTCATACCATCTAACCAGAAAGGAAAAAGAAGATGTTTTGGACGCTTTCTATCTCGAATCCAATCAAAAAAGCCTTCGCCAGATCATCGAAATCTTGCAGTAGGGCATTGTTCAGACATCCCCTAAATAAGATTGGAGCATTCTCCACAAGAAAATGCTCCAATGATTGATTACTAGTCATTACTAAGCAGGTGAACAAATTGAATTGCAAAATTTATCTGAGGCTATTTTTTTTTGCTAGACCAGGCCCGACCGAAGGAGTATAGGCGTAGCTAAATGACTAAGGAAGAACGCAGGCCAGTGGAAAAAGGAGCCAGAGAAAATTATGAGTTCATTTGATCGCCCTAGATCATGGATAAGCTTTTATTGATAAACTTAGAGAGTTTTTCACCTCTAAGCATATTCTGGTTCAACAATGCCAGATCTACCAGGTATTGTGCAATTTCGGATTTCTTCTCTTCGTCTTTCTCTCCCAGGATTTTCTTAGCTACCAATTCGTGGTTGGAATTGACCACTAGATTGTATGTATCCGGGAATCCATCCATCTGCATTCCTTGCATCGCCTGCATTTCTTTCATCCGGCGCATGAACTCGGGCTTTGTAACGAGAACGGGTTGATCCGTTGGAGCCAATGGCTTCATGACTACAACTCCTCCGCTCTCTTTTACCTTACCCTCAAAAATTTCTTTCACCTTATTTTGTTCCTCTTCACTCAGCACGGATTCTTGCTTTTCATCGCGCTGGATCAGATTATCCACCGTGTCCGAATCAACTCTTACAAAAGTTACATCTCCAAGTTTATGTTCCAGGTGCTGAATGAAGTGATTGTCGATGATGTGGTCAAAAACCAATACATCGTATCCACGATTCTTACTGGCTTCAATTTGGCTATGTTGATCCTCCGCATTATTGGTATAAAGGAAAATAATTTTGTCGTGCTTATCCTTTTGTGACTCGGTAACCTTTTTCTTGAATTCATCAATCGTGAAGAAGGCTCCATCTACATTTTGCAGCAGCGCGAACTTCTCTCCCCGTTCACTAAACTTATCGTCCGAAATCATTCCATACTTGACGAAAACTCCTAGATCAGACCATTTATCTTCGTATTGTTCACGTTCCTTTTTGAATAGATCATTCAGCTTCTCCGCAACCTTCTTGGTGATGTAACTGGTGATCTTTCGAACATTTTGATCACTCTGCAAATAACTTCGGGAAACATTCAGAGGTATATCGGGAGAATCAATGACCCCATGTAGTAAAGTCAAAAATTCAGGCACAATCTCCTTTACTTCATCCGTTACATAAACCTGATTTGAGTAAAGTTGAATCTTGTTTTTCTGTACTTCAAAATTATTGTTCAGTTTCGGAAAATACAGCACACCGGTTAAATTGAAAGGGAAGTCGATGTTGAGGTGTATCCAAAACATCGGTGGCGGGCTGTAAGGGTGTAATTCGTTGTAGAACTTCTTATATTCTTCGTCTGTCAGTTTTCCAGGAGCCTTCTTCCAAATGGGATTTGGGTTATTAATGATGTTGTCGACCTCTTTTTCGATTTCTTTTTGATCGTCTCCCTCTCCTTCGAATTCGATCTCCTTCTTAGTGCCAAATTTGATTGGAATTGGCAAAAATTTGCAATACTTGTCAAGAAGTCCTTGAATTCTGCTATCCTCCAAATACTCTTGCGCATCTTCGCTAATGTGCAAGACAATGTCGGTACCCCTCTTTTTCTTACTGTGATCATCTAAGGTATACTTGGGATCACCCTCACAAGACCATATGACAGCAGTACTGTCTTTCTGATAGGATTTTGTGATTACATCAACCTTATCCGCAACCATAAAGGCGGAATAGAAGCCCAATCCAAAATGGCCAATAATGCTACTTTCATTTTGATATTTCTCAAGAAATTCCTGCGCACTTGAAAAAGCAACCTGATTGAGGTATTTCTTGACTTCATCACCAGTCATGCCAATTCCCTTGTCCCGAATCGTCAGTGTTTTTTGCTCTTTGTCAAGTATGATCTCAATGGTTGTATTACCAACTCTTCCTTGCAACTCCCCTTTCGAAGCCAAAGTTTTTACTTTGGTGGTTGCATCAATCGCATTCGAAACCAATTCTCTCAGAAAGATCTCCTGATCAGAATACAAAAACTTCTTGATGATGGGGAAAATGTTCTTCGTTTGTACCGAAATCTTACCCTTTTGCATTTTCTGTCTTATTTTTTTGTTAAAAGGTCTTTCAAGTTCACAAAAATTAATTTTTCAAAACGCATGCCAGCCAGATTTGACTGCCATTTTGTCGGTCCCACAACAGCATATTGATAATCAAAAACTTACACTATCAAAACTCATTTCACCAACTCAATATCCAAGTCATAGTGTTAATTTTTTAATCAAAAATTGATTTATTTAATATAATTGTTTAATTTAGCGATCTCAAAGGGGACATTAATTAAGAGAATGTTCCGAGCTTACGAGTGCCTATCTTAGAGAAAAGTATAATTTTCGCCGTCTACACCTAGTCGAAATTCTTCCCTAGAATTTTTCTTATACATACCATTACATTTTGAAATTTATTTTCCATGCTTGTAAGAATGGTATTTACTGTTCCTTACATAGCACATACCGAGCAGTAATCAATTCTGTGTTGGATAGTGGAGTTTTGATCTGATACTGCTCAAGTACTTAATACGGAAATATTAATTGTTTGAGCAACGAAGCCAAACTGGGGGGTAAGGCTAAGTTGCTCATTCATTTTTTATATAAGACATAAAAGATTTTGGACTGTTTACAGTCCAAGACGAGTGGGACCGGCCGGCTCAAAGGGGGGTAGAGCTGGTCAGATCCTTACTCGGACCATCGTAGAGGTAGATTTATCTACCTCTTTTTTTATTTCCCTCCTACCACATCGACCTCAATGCGCTTATCCCGGTTAGCCAACTCCCAAGTTGTATAGAAAACCAACTTAGCTATTTTCTGCATCTTCTCGAAATTGATCTTCTCTATCGTATCTGAAGTTCGATGGTAGTCTTCATGCGTCCCATTAAAATAAAAGATAGCGGGGATTCCTTTCTCTGCAAAATTGTAGTGATCCGAACGATAATAGTAGCGATTGGGGTCACTCTCTGCATTGTAGGTATAATCTAATTCTAGTTGTGTATGCTCATTATTGGCCTGCTCATTAATATCGTGCAACTCCGTACTCAGTCGGTTAGATCCGATGACATAGATATAATTTGGATCAGCAGTATGTTTCTCATCGACACGCCCAACCATATCTACATTCACGTTGGCGATCGTATTATCCAACGGAAAAACCGGATGCTCCACGTAGTACTCAGACCCCAATAAACCCTTCTCCTCTCCAGATACCAATAAGGCCAGCACACTCCGCCTAGGGCCTTTTCCCGATTTTTTGGCCATTGCAAAAGCCTCGGCCAATTCTAGTATCGAAGAACTCCCCGATCCATTATCATCCGCACCATTATACACATCATCTCCACGCTTTCCAAGATGATCATAGTGTGCAGTAACAACAACCAATTCTTCCTTTAGATCTGGATCTACTCCTTCGACATATCCTAAGACATTCTCTCCGACCAGGCTCCGAACTCTCTTCTCACCAACAATCGTCAAATTGCATGGAATGGTTAATGGTTTCAATTTTCCTTTTTTCTCCATCTTATCTCGCACCTTGATAAAAGCATCTTTGTTAGAGCCAATGATTTGCTCTACTACATTAGAGGAAATGTGAGTGTTTGCCACATAATTTTGTTCGGCCTTCTCCCCTTCACCAAATTGCAAAGCCCGACTCAGGATTTCTCTCCGGGCCAAAGCCACATTTTCTTTAAAATTTCGATCAATGACAAAAACATGAGACACGCCTTTCTGTCTTGCAACCATTAGCTTTTTTCGCCAATTCGTAGTCCATTCAGAAAGTTCTTCGGATTTTGTCAATCTAGACCGTCCTTTTTTATCCATTGGTTCTCCAGTATAGATCAGGATCGCCTTTCCTGCGACATCTCGTTTTTTATAATCACTATAGTTTTCATCGTCAATTCCGTAACCAAGAAAAATCAATTCATTAATTGTTTTTTCCTCCATTGATGCATTCGTAGAGGGGTAGGCATAATAATCCCACAAGTGCTTTAAGTTCTCACCTTCAACCGACATGGATATATTTCTCCAACTTTCGTTGATGAATGCAATTCTCTGAAAGTAAGAATTATCATCCCCTTTCTTTGGCAGGCCAAGCGATTCAAAATAGTCCGCAATGTATTGTGCAGCCTTTCTTTGCCCTTCGGTACCGGTCTCTCTTCCTTCAAATTCGTCAGAAGACAACTTGGACAAATGCTTTTTCAAATCATCGATTTCGATGGTTTCCGCAAACTCTACGGCCTCAGCAGTTGTCAATTGGGTTTTAGGTTTTTCAGCTTGGGCAACCAAAAGGCCATAACTTAATATACAGCAGGCCAGGGTCCATAATCTTTCCTTCATAGTGATAGATTTTGAATGGTTCTAAATACGGTAACTCGCATAACGTATAAAAATATCTCCAATACGGCTACTGGCCAATTTTTTATACTTGTTTTTGCAAACTTTCTGTAGATGGGATAAACTATTGGCAGGTATCATTTCTTCCCAATTCTCCTGACAGGATTACCTTGGCTTGTTGCAAGGTAGCTAACAAAAAAATATTTCCTCCGTACATTAAGACGACAATACAAAATCAAGGAAGCACTCCTAATTGGACAAGACATTAGAAGCTACCTCTCTATCGATTTGAGGCTGCTATAGCATAAACCCCTAATGCAAAAAATTAAAGAGTACAGTTCTGCTTTTAGCCCGGCAGCTTATTATCAGTCGATTGGATCTTATAAGGCGCAAAAGCATCTTCAAACTTCTTCGCTAAATCATTATCGCCAAGTCCACGGATAGCATTGATCAGGGTCTCCATCGTCTGGTAAGTGCCTCCGTATTCCTGTTGATAACTCGACCTCAAAGTTTCCATATCAAGCGAATTGTAAAATCTCAATTGATCGATCATTGCATCTCCCAATCGAGTGGCATATTCTTTGACTTTATCGTCATAAGTACCTGCTTGAAAGTATACGCTCATCATGTAATAGGTGCGAAAATCATATGGGAAATTATTCGCCGGAAAAGATTCGAAATATTTGTCCGTCAATTTGATCGCTTTATCCTTATCTCCCACCTGTAAAAAATCTAGGGCCGCACGACGCATCCCCAACTGAATACTCTGTACACTGGGCATATAACTACGATCAACAAACAAGTCTAGATTTTCATCGTCAAAATTGCCCCACTTGAATTTATTCATAACATTATTGTAAAAGACTTCTCGATTTACACGCCCACTTCCAACCACACCATATTGTGCATCACTGCGGCTGCGGTACGGAACAATCCGAACCGCAAGTCCTTCCAATTGCATATAATCTTGAAGGCCAAACAGTTTGTCTTCCCGACAGGTAACCGCAAAATAGATGGGACGTTCCCACAGATTCGCTTGAATAATATCCAGGATCGCCAACTCGTCCTTTGTCAAACCACTCTTATTTGGATTTAACCTGATGGGAAGTCGGTTCACAACTTTGAGTGTCGTATCAGCCGGGTTGATAGCGCCACTTTCGGTTGCTTTTTGAACGTCTACTGGAAGGTACGCCCTACGGGAATAGTAATAACTCTCTACCGAACCACCATCTTGCGTTGGCAATGGATTATCCTGGCCGATGAACTGGATCAGATCGCTTAGATTAGTCTCCCGGTCTCGGTTGATATCACGATCGGGATTATCAGGATTGAAATAATAGACAATATTTCGCTTGCTCCCTCTAAATGCCTCTCTTGGTATCGACATCTTAATGGCCGGGGAATCATTGACCTTCCGTCGCAACAGATCGATGTACCAATCCACTGCGATCAAACTCAGGTTGACTACCCTGACATCCGTTCGGATATTCTCTACTTCTTGAGCATACCAAAGCGGATAAGTATCATTATCGCCATAAGTAAAGACAATGGCGTTAGGTGCACAGGAATTCAGAAAATTACTGGCATAATCCCGAGAAGCCTTATGGTGTCGCCGACTGTGGTCATCAAAGTTCTGAAAGCCCATCAGTAATGGTGCAACCATAATAATAGTTCCAGCAAAAGCCGCCCCGACTGGAGCACTCATCTTCACTCGATCCCGGAATATTTCAAATAAGGCCAGTACGGCCATGCCCATCCAAATACAATATGTAAAGAAGGATCCAACCAGCACGTAGTCGCGTTCCCTCGGTTCATTTGGTGGCTGATTAGAATAAACAATAATTCCAATTCCAGTGATAATAAATAAGGCTAGTAATCCTAGCGCTTCATTTTTTCGTTTTCGGAAATGGTAAAAAATACCGATCAGACCAAATAGAAAGGGCAAGAGATAATACACATTCCGCCCCTTGTGTCTTTTCATGTCTTCCGTGATCTGACTTTGGTCAAACAGCCGTGCATTGTCAATAAAAGGGATCCCAGATATCCAATTACCACTGGACTTATCCCAAGCATAGTATCCTTGCTCCCCATTTTGACGACCGGCAAAATTCCACATAAAGTATCGCCAATACATCCAGCCAATCTGGTACTTGGCTAAAAAATAGATATTGTCAAATAAGTTTGGCCTACCAGGTGGCAATGGCTGATCCGGATTCAACCCCAACCACTGTTTATAAAGTCTTGGTCTTCCCTGGGTCCCATCCCCCATTCTTGGAAATAACATCTTGTCACTGTCATTATAGATCACATCGACTTTCCGGTCAACGACCTCATACCTGTTCCCAACTTGACCATACCGATCGGTTGTAGTAGTACGAACCGGTGATGCCTCGAAATGCGGGCCGCGAAGAAGAGCTCGTTCACCGTATTGTTCCCGGTTCAGGTAGGGGATCAAACGCATGGCATCACTTGGATCATTCATGTTAATGGGAGGACCTGCATTGGCTCGGATAACCACAACTCCAATCGTCGAAAATCCAATGACGACCAAAGCTCCAGCTACCAGGAGGTGTTGAAGAACATGGTTCTGCTTTTGATGTGCATACCGCAGTCCGAAAAAGAAAACCGCACCAACAATTAATAGTGTTGGAATGAGTCCGCTGTGGAATGGTAATCCAAAGGTATTGACAGTCAGAAATTCCATTCCGGACCAGAGTTTTGGAATTCCCGTAATAATCAAACTTTGAATTGCGATAATGATGGCAACACCGATGGCCGTGGCAACACCAACTCCCGTTAATGTTATTTCCTTTCTTTTCTTAAAATAATAGAATAGAGCTAATGCTGGAAAAGTTAAAATACTCAAAAGATGCACTCCGATTGAAAGTCCGGCGGCATAAAAGGTAAAAAGTAACCATCGATCAGCCATTCTATTATCCGGCAATCCATACCACTTAATCATAGCCCATAGCGTAAGAGCAGTAAAGAAAGTAGACATAGCATAGACCTCCCCTTCCACTGCAGAAAACCAAATCGAGGTGCAAAATGCCGTTCCCAAACCAGCTACAACTCCGGATAAAGCTAAAGCAATATTCTGTGCTGTATCAGGCGAACCCTCCCTACCCCGGATCGCGAGTTTTCCCAAGGTCATCGTAACCCAACAGACGAACATCGCCGTGAATGCGGTACAAAGCCCTGACATAAGATTAACGGAAAAGGAGATATCTTCAGGATTATTAGAAAACAATTCAGCAACATAAGTAAACAATCGACCGACAATCAGAAACAACGGAGCTCCTGGAGGGTGGACCACTTGTAGCTTGTAAGCCCCCAAAATAAATTCACCACAATCCCATAAACTCCCAGTGCGTTCTGCCGAAAGAAAAAAGACGATAGCAGCAATGCCAAAGACCAGCCAACCCGCTAAATTTTTTATCCTTTGATTATTCATATGCCAAGTGATGATTGCTTATTAAAGTTCTGAGGATCTTGTTCAAGAAGCTCTATTTTGAACTGCAAAAGTAATAAAATATTGTCAAGTCAATTTAGGCTAAAATACTTCTGATTAACCCCGTAATAAAATAACTTTGTTAAAAATTTTGCATTTCATTATGTTTTTAATTAAATGGCTCATCACCGGCACGTTAATCTATTTTCTCTATCGGAAATTCTTTGCTCTGCCCGCTCCCAGGGAGAATACTGAGTCAGAGAACCATATAACTGACCATCAAGACATTAAAATCAGAACTGACAACCAAAACGATGGAGAATACATCGAATATGAAGAAGTAGAATAGAGTGAATGTGGATCAAATCAAAATGAGTGACCAGGTTATCTACAAGAGCAACCAGATAATCGGATTTAACAAACCTTCAGGTTGGCCAGTCCAAGAGGATAAGACCAAAGACAGATCCTTTCTTTCTGCAGCACAATCTTACTGCAACAAGAAACTTCACTTGATTCATCGAATTGACCGCCCCGCCAGCGGCGTGGTATTGTTTGCCAAGACCGAGAAAGCATTAAAAAGCATCAATCGTCAACTCCAGGAAAGATCGGTTGGGAAAACGTACTTGGCTATCATTCAAAAATCTGAAATCCCTTCTGAGGGTCAGTTGATACACTACTTGAAAAAGAATGGTAAAATCAACAAGTCCTTCACAAGCGAAACTCCCACAGAAAGTGCCAAGGAAGCCATCATGCAGTACAGGGTAGTTTCCGATTCGAATAATTATTTGTTGCTCCAGATCGCATTGATTAGTGGCCGTCACCACCAAATTCGTGCACAATTGGCAGCCATTGGTTGCCCGATCAAAGGAGACACAAAATATGGTTTTCGCAGAGCCAATAAGGATCGTTCCATCAATTTGCACGCCTGGAAACTGGAAATCCGACATCCGATTTCGAAGGAAACCGTCTTGATGGAAGCCCCCATTCCTCAAAATGACATCTGGGGTATTTTCGAATTTTAGTTACTTCGATCAATCTATGGAAATATTAACAAAATACTTTGATCAGCCACTAACTGTTGAACAAAACATGGCCTTCACCCAACTCGAGAGCATTTACCGGGATTGGAACGAAAAGATCAACCTGATATCGAGAAAAGACATTCATAATTTCAATGCTCATCACCTACTACATGCCCTCGCAATTTCCAAAATTTTTAATTTCCACGTGGGGGCACAAATTCTGGACCTAGGCACCGGAGGAGGGCTCCCCGGGATTCCCTTGGCCATACGTTATCCCGAAGTAAACTTTACCCTGATCGATGGCAAGCGAAAGAAAATCATGGTAGTCCAAGACATTATCGAACGCTTGGGCCTGAAAAATGCAACCGCCCAACATATCAGAGCTGAGGAGATAAAATCCAAATTCGACTTCGTAGTTTGTCGCGCGGTAGCCAGCTTAGAAAAAATTTATGGATGGTCCGAAAGAATCATCAAAGAAGAACAAATGCACGCTATTCCGAATGGGCTCATTTGCCTTAAAGGAGGTAATATTAAAGAAGAGTTGGAGGCATTACCTAGGGATGCATACTACGAAGTTTTTCCCCTTGCGAACTTCTTTGACATGCCTTATTATGAGGAGAAATATGTAATTTACACCCAACTTTAATTCTTCATGGAGGGAGCATGCTTCGAATTCATTGCCTCCTCTGGTAAGTATAGCATTTGTAGATTTTGTTTGTTATATTTGTAAAAAACACAAAAAATGTCGTTTGAAATAGAAGGAACCGTTATCAAGAAATTTGATACTGAGAATAAAACTGCCACCTTCCAAGCTAGGGAATTTGTCATTGAGATATCGAGCGGTAATTATCCCCAATTCATTAAATTCCAGCTTACCCAAGATCGTTGCTCCATTATCGACCAGTACGAGGAAGGCGATGCCATTAAGGTCTATTTCGATCTACGAGGACGCGAATGGAACGGCAAATATTTTACAAACCTCAATGCCTGGCGTGTAGAAAAACCAGAAGCCACCACAACGGCAGCTGCGTCTCAACCAGCGGGAGATACTTCATTCCCAACGATGGATGATGAAAAGTCAGGGAATTCCAGTTTTGAAGACGACCTTCCCTTCTAAGCGATAGTTTGCTATGAAATACCTGATCATGGTATGGTTCTTTTTGTGCTTTTCTATTGTAGTAAAAGCACAAACAATCACAGGCATTGTTACGAAATGGAGCGATGAATTCACAGAATGGGAAATTCTGGATCATGAAGACTATGTGGTTGGTGATCTCAAACTTCGTTGGCCACAACAAAGAACATGGTCGGAATGGGACTTTCGAATTGGAGAACTAACCGGCCAAATCAAAAGAAAATGGCACGACAATAACAATGAGTGGGAAATCCGATCGGACAACCAGATCATTACGGCAAGGACTATCTGGAGAGATGATTTTCGGGAATGGAGGTTGTCGGATGGACGCACACAACTTTCAATCAAGACACGCTATGGCAACGTTGCCGACGAATGGATTATTAAAGGTACCTACAAGGGTAGCTTCGAAATTGTAAGTCGCTGGGAAGGAGATCCCCGTGAATGGGATATCTTTGATGATCTCATCGAGGAGATTTCCCTACCAATGAAGATAGGCCTCATATTTGTTGCCATTTACAATAGTTTCCCAAAAGTCTAAGTCCTCCGTCTCACTCCAAATTAGGAAATTCCCATTAGATCCAAGATCTGATTGCTGTGATTGCTGGCTTCTACCTTAGTAATCAACTCCACAATATTTTGTTGTTCATCAATGACAAAAGTTGTTCTGTAAACACCGTTAAACAACTTTCCAAACATTTTCTTTGGCCCCCAAACACCATAAGCCTTAGCAACAATTTTTTCGGTATCCGCCAAAAGGGGAAACGGTAAATCAAATTTTCGGATAAAGTTCTGGTGTTTTCTTTGACTATCGGGACTAACACCAAGTAACTCAAAACCCTCATCTTTCAAACGATCGTAATTATCCCGAATGTTGCAAACTTCCGTGGTACAAGTAGGTGTATTGTCTTTCGGATAAAAAAATAGAATCAACTTTTTTCCTTCAAAGTTCGCCAGAGAGATCTTCTCTCCCTTTTCATTCACTCCGGCGAAAAAAGGTGCTTTATCTCCTTTCTTTAAATGTGTCATATCGCTCCGTTTTTTCATTTATTTGTTCATCACACCCTCGCAAAACCACACTAAATTCTGAACTTTCGTTCTAGAGTTTTCCTATTATTTAAGCTGTCCCATACTTCCAAGAGCAAGCGGTGTTCGCCACTACCGAATTTTCCATCAAACCGATGGATCAGCAGGTCATTCTTTGCATCGTACTCCATCAAGACCCATTGACCATCAATCGTCGCCCGATAAGACAGCCCCCTGACGTTCCCGGCAGTATTAAAATTATCTCTGATTTTAAAAGTCATTTTATTGTATCCTCTCATATCCGCTCTGAAAGCGATCGGCTGAATCGTTGGTGCCTGATCATCAACCATGATACAGTAATCTCCTAATGCTCTCGCTCTCGATTTCAAGAAACCATTCTGCCATTTTCCCCCACAATTGGTATACGCATTGTCTTTCTCACAATATGCTATGAATGCTTTTTCTCTCAAACCTGCGGGAATGGCATCTGCTTTAATAGATATGTCAAAATAGCGATGAACAGGTACAGTCGAAGCATGAATATGATGAACGGCAGAAAAGAAATCGTCCGTGGATTCCCGAGCTGCACTATATTGCAAATACAAATCCTGGTACAAGGTTCCTTTCGGAAAATATAAATTTAAGCCCGGTGTCTTAATAATGTTTTCTTCTTGATACGGTAAGAGGTAGTTGAATACTGGCTGCTGCTGAGGTTTTGTCACCTCCTTCCTTTTGATCCAAAAAATCAAATTGGAGGTATTCCCTTCTACATCAGTAGCAGTAATTTCAACCATTTTTGCCTTAGTAGAGCTCAGTGTAATAACCCCTTCTCGAACATGCCGATTATAAATGGAAAGTCGATTGCCGGGCAGTCGATAACATCGGTTGATATAGCTCTTGTCCGTTACTTGCTCTGCATAATCAATATGGGCATTTAGAAACCTCGTTTCAGAAAAAGCAAAGGTTTCCATATCAAAATCGAAAGTCAGCTCTTTATCTACCCGAACCTCCAATCCATATATTCCATTCCAATTCGAGGCACCATTCATATGGTCATAGGCCTTCAAGCCTAACCCGACCCGCCATGCCCCAATTTCAAGCGTATCCCCCCTAATTGTATAAGCTCGCCCTTTTTTAATCAAATCAAAACTTGCTGTAGACAAAGTCTCGTGTTTCGGATTAAGGGCATAAACCTTTAAGAGGTGTAACCTCGGAGCAATATCGTCTCGTACGGGGATGCCGAACAAAAGTGGATTGATCGGTTTCTCGGTTTTGGAATCTCGAATTTCAAAGTGAAGATGCGGTCCGAAGGAACGTCCCGAAACCCCCATCTGCCCAACTTGTTCTCCTTTCTTGAAAGAGAACTGACCTGCCTGTGGAAAAATCTCCACCTCAAATTGCTTTTTCTCATTCTGAAATCGTGTAACAAATTTTTCAATGGGATCAGCAAATTTCTTAAGATGTGCATATACGGAGGTAAATCCGTTGGGGTGTCTGATGTAAAGCGTCTTTCCATATCCCCCTGACTGCACTTTGATTCTGGCAACATAACCGTCGGCGGTAGCAAATAACGACTGTCCGATAGCCCCTTTTATGTCGATGCCAGCATGGAAATGATTGGACCTTAATTCCCCAAATGTCCCAGAAAGTAAGATCCGGTTACCGACCGGCGACCGAAAATAGTCCTTAGGGTATTCTTTCACAAGAAGAAAAGAGGGTAACAGAAAGGAAATGGTGCAGATCACTGCTATCCGCAAGAACATCTTGTATCTTACCAACGTCATCATGGTTACCTTTTATTGGTTCAAAAGTACTTCCCAATTACCTATTAAGGAATCTGAATCTGCATTTTTTGCCAAATAAGAAAGAAACTCTTCCCGACTAATTCCTTTGGCCCCCAAACTTCCCAGGTGCTTTGTTTCCTGTTGGCAATCGATCAAAATAAATCCCTTTTGACGTAACTTACGAACCAAAGATATAAAACCAAACTTTGATGCATTGCTGACTTTTGCAAACATAGATTCTCCAAAAAAAACTTTGCCTAATCCGATCCCGTAAAGTCCACCAACCAAATCTTTTCCCTTCCAGACTTCTACGGAATGTGCATATCCCAGCTGATGTAACCGACAATAACCGTCAATCATTTCCTCTGTGATCCAGGTACCCCCCTGCCCTTTCCTCTTAGTGGCCTGGCAATTGGTCATTACATCTTGAAAATGTTGGTCGAATGTTATAGTGAACTTAGATTGATTGAAATATGGCCGCATACTTTTGGAAACTTTTAAATCTTCCGGAAAAAGTACAAATCTAGGGTCGGGCGACCACCATAAAATCGGCTCACCTGGGTTATACCAAGGAAAAATACCCGAATTGTACGCCAGAATCAATCTTCCCGCTGAAAGGTCTCCACCCACTGCCAACAGGCCATCTTCTGAAAGATGAGGATCTGGAAAGACAAGTTCATTTTCAGGAAGCCTAAAAATGGGCATCTACAAAATGGTAAGATGGTTAGAAAGTACAGTATATTTTTATTCGCTACTCTCTAGTCAATTACTGCAGAAAGTCCGCGATCGATGAGTGCTTCTTTCTTAGGCTTTAGAATCGTCTTCGGAGCAGTCTTAACAGTAGCTTTACCCTTGAAGTGAATCAAAAGCGACAGCTGCTCAGCCTGCGTATGCGAATGGCCTAAAATCTCCATAAAACATTGAATCACCCAATCAAAAGTGTTTTGATCGTCGTTATATACAACCAGTTGAGAAGGATCTTTTGTATCTGTATCCGCAATTTCCTCCTCTACTAAAATTTCCTCCATTTCTTCGTAAGAATTGTTTCTGATCATATTGGTACGATTAAGATTATGGGATTATACAAAAAGAAAAATCAAATTAATTCAACTTTGCCAAAGTATCTTTTACAGCTGAAAAGTCAGGTAAGTCCCCAGCACTTTCCAAAACTTCCGCGTACTGAACCGTTCCCTCCTTATCAATAACAAAAGCTGAGCGTTTGGAAACACCTTTCAAACCCAGTACAAATTCCTCGTAAATACTACCATATGCCCGAGAAACCTCTTTATTGAAATCTGAAAGTAATGGGAAGTTCAGCCCTTGATCACTTTTGAATTTTCCAAGAGTAAATGGAGAGTCTACGGAAATAGCCAAAATATCAGCATCTAAATTCGAGTATTCAGAAATGTTGTCTCTCATGCTACAAAGTTCCTTCGTGCATACGCCAGTGAATGCCATCGGGAAAAATAACAAAACAACGTTCTTTCCTCTGTAGTTTTCCAATGAAACTTCCTTCTTTTCAGTATTAATAAGCGTGAAAGCCGGCGCGGTGTCGCCAATACTTATTGACATAATGTGTGGATTTAACGATCTGTATTTACAAAAATTTGCTGCAAAGATAAAAAATATGTAGGTAATCTAATCTTTTATGTTAAACCTACTCCTCTTTTTCATCCTTAGGGATGTCTCTGCCTTCGGTATTGGGCTGTTCATCTGAAGTACTATTAGTGCCCTGCTCTCTCTCAACCTCTACTTCAGTTTCTTCTTCAACTACTACTTTGGAAAATGGTCGACTACCAATCAATTTTTCAACATCAGACTTTAGTAAAACTTCTTTTGCCAATAGTTCTTTGGACAAAAGAATCAATTTGTCTTTGTATTCAATTAGTAGATTTTTCGCCCTCTCATATTGAGAATCCACTAATTTTCTCACTTCCTCATCAATCAGATTTGCCGTATCGTCGGAATAAGGTTTTTGAAATTGATACTGCCCTTGAGGATCATGAAAGGAGATTTGTCCCACTTTATTATTCATTCCATAGATGGAAACAATCGCGTATGCCATTTTGGTAACTCGTTCCAAATCGTTTACTGCACCCGTTGAAATCTTGCCGAACATAATATCTTCAGCAGCGCGACCTCCCAAGGTAGCAGTCATTTCATCCAATAGCTGTTCAGTCCGATACAAATACTGATCTCTCGGTAAATATTGCGCATATCCCAATGCTGCAACACCACGCGGCACAATGGTCACTTTGACCAATGGATGAGCATATTCTAAAAACCAACCGCAGATCGTATGCCCAGCTTCATGATAAGCAATGATTTCTTTTTCTTCCGGTGAGATCAATTTGTTCTTCTTCTCTAACCCTCCGATAACTCGGTCCAAGGCATAATTGAAGTCTTCCATTCCAACGGCCTTCTTATTATGCCGGGCAGCCACCAACGCCGCTTCGTTACAAACATTCATGATATCGGCTCCCGCAAACCCGGGTGTCATCTCCGATAGAACTTTAGCATTGACTTCTTTATCAATCTTGATGGTCTTCAAATGCACTTCGAAGATAGCCTCCCTCCCTTTGAGATCCGGCCTGTCAATTGAGATCTGTCGATCAAAGCGCCCTGGACGAAGTAAGGCATTATCTAATACGTCGGGCCTGTTAGTCGCAGCCATCAAAATTACTCCTTTGTCAGTGCTGAATCCATCCATTTCAACTAGCAGCTGATTGAGCGTATTCTCTCGCTCATCATTCCCGCCTTGGAAGCCAGATCGGCCTCTAGCTCTACCAATTGCATCGATTTCATCGATGAATACGATACAAGGAGCCTTTTCCCTTGCCTGTTTGAATAGATCTCTTACTCTTGATGCGCCTACCCCTACAAACATTTCAACAAAATCAGAACCAGAAATCGAAAAGAAAGGTACACCAGCTTCTCCCGCCACAGCCTTAGCAAGCAAAGTCTTACCGGTACCGGGAGGACCAACGAGAAGCACACCTTTAGGAATCTTACCTCCAAGAGAAGTATACTTTTTGGGATTCTTCAGGAAGTCTACAACTTCCATTACTTCTTCTTTTGCTTCGTCTAGCCCGGCAACGTCTTCGAAAGTAACTGTCACTTTGGAATTCTGATCGAACAAGGTGGCCTTAGATTTCCCAATGTTGAAAATTTGGGCACCGGCACCACCGGCACCACCGCCTACCCGTCGCATGATAAAAATCCAAATAGCAATGATGATCGCAAATGGTAGAAACCAGTTAAGAAGAATTGGTAACCAGTTATGCTTCCTTTCGTTCTTGGGGTAAATTCGTTCTTCTCTTGGAATCCCAGCATCGTCTTGCCATTCTCTGATGTAATCAGAGAATACTTTGTAGTCACCAATATCTTCTATATAATAATGGTATCTCTGCCCTCCCAGGCTGTTTCTATTGGCGTCATCGTATTTCCCTTGATCAGCCGATTCCTTCAAATATATCTGAGCAATCTCTTGGTTCACCACTACCAAACGTTCTATGTCACCATCTCTAAGCATCGTCTCAAGGCGATTCAACGAAATAGACTCTCGTTGATTTTGCGCGTATGTGAAGAAGTTAAGAACCAGTATCACCACGCCAATAACAGCATATATCCAAAAAGAGTTGAATCTGGGACCACCTCCTTTGGGCTTGTTATTGTTATTCTGATTATTATTACTGTTCATCAAAAATCTCTTTAATCTAAGCTTTGGTGATCTCTACCTGAAGCATCTTTATCCAATAATCCTTCCTGCAGTATCAAAATTAATTGTAGTAAAATGTAAATGGAGTTCTATAAAGTTCAAAGTAAAGAACAAACGGAAGACATTTTCGTTCGTCTTAAGGCCAAAAACATTATAAGGTTTCGTACTCTGTAAATTCCGCATCGCTCCACAAAGCCTCTAACTCATAAAACCTTCTGGTTTCAGCATAAAAGACATGAACGACTGTAGAAAGGTAATCAATGCATACCCACTTACCATTCTGCAAACCCTCTACGTGAAAGGGTTTTGTCCCTGCTTCAGCTTTTAATCTCTTGGAAATATTGTTAGATATCGCTTTGACCTGTGTGTTGGAATCACCTTCACAAATGATGAAAAAGTCCGTCGGCGCATCCTCTATCTTTCTCAAATCTAATTTGACAATATTTTTACCTTTTATGTCTTGAATACTGTCAATGATTAAATCGTTAAATTCTTCTAAGGCAAGTTCTTTTGATTGTAAATCTAATTGAGTATTCAAATTCTGTTTTATAGTTTTGTGAAGATTTAGAAATCAAGAATCCAACTATTATTTCTAAATTATTTATCAGCACTACTCACTAAGGTAGCAAAATAATTAGCTATTGTCCAACATAAATACACTTTTTATCGGTAGGGTTTTGGAGCATTTCGAAACCCTGGATTCAACAAATGTCTATGCACAAAAACTATTAGCAAAAAGCAATCCATTTGAAGGAACTGTCATTTCTACATACAATCAATATGCCGGAAAAGGACAAATTGGCAGTATTTGGGAAAGCTCCCCTGGCAAAAACATTTCTTTAAGCATTATTCTGTACCCACTTTTCTTAGCTCCGACCCAACAGTTTAAACTGAGTCAGGCGATCTCCATCGGAGTTCGCAACTTCATCGTTAAACAACTCACCAATAACACCGTTAAAATTAAATGGCCAAATGATATTTATGTAAACAACAAAAAGATAGCTGGTATTCTAATTCAAAACACAATTTCCAATAGAAGTATTCAATCGAGCATCGCTGGGATTGGTATTAATATTAATCAAGCGTCCTTCTCTTCAGCCATACCCAACCCTACTTCCCTTACGATAGAATCTGGTAAAGAGTTCCACTTAGATTTGTTAATTCCTCAATTATGCCATGAAATCGAGCAGGTCTATTTGCTCTTAAAACAAAAAAAGTGGAAACAAATTGAAGAGGAATATCTTCACCAACTCTTCCGGATAAACGAATTATCGAACTATAAGGATTTACAAGGCCGAATTTTTAAGGGTTCTATAACAGGTATCTCAAAAACCGGTCATTTGATTTTGGAAGAAAACGGACAGAAACGACAATTCGCCGTCAAGGAAATTACCTTTTTATGAATGTACATATCATTACCATCGGGGATGAAATCCTGATCGGCCAAATTATCGACACCAATTCAGCCTGGATGGCCGGCCAACTAAATTTGATAGGTGCCCATGTTTCGCAAATCAATTCGATCGGCGATGATGAAGAACAGATCACCGATACAGTGCGTCGTTCCCTTGATCGAGCAGATGTGGTTCTCCTTACAGGTGGTCTGGGTCCAACTAAAGATGACATTACCAAGAATTCCTTGGCAGAGCTATTTCAATGCAAATTAGAGTTTCATCAACCGACTTATGAAAAGATTCTAAAGTTATTTGAAAAATGGGGGCGGGAAACAACTCCTGCTCACAAAGCACAGTGTTATCTCCCAAATAAAGCAAGTATCTTAAATAATAAAATGGGAACCGCTCCGGGCATGTGGTTCGAGAAAAATGAAAAAGTTTTAGTTTCCATGCCTGGTGTTCCTTATGAGATGAGATACTTGATGGAAAACGAAGTAATCCCGAAATTACAATCTAGATTTCCTGGACAGCCGATCGCTCATCGTACCATACTGACAGCAGGTGAGGGAGAATCCCGAATTGCCGTCCGGATCCAAGATTTTGAGGAATCACTACCCTCTCACATTAAACTTGCTTACTTGCCAAACCTAGGTCATGTTCGTCTTCGACTAACGGCCGTCGGATCAGATCAAGCACAAATTGAAGTAGAAATTGAGCAGAAAGCCATGGAATTGAGCAATGCCATCAGTGACTTGGTCTATGGCCATGGCGAAATAAAATTGGAAGAAGCCGTCGGCCAACTACTTCGGGATAAAGGACTCATGCTCTCCACCGCCGAAAGTTGTACGGGCGGATATGTTTCACACCTGATCACTACAATTCCTGGTTCTTCCACCTATTTCAAAGGAGGCATAGTCGCCTACTCCAATGATGTCAAAATGCAGCAACTGAATGTCAACCAAGAAACACTCGAATCCTTTGGAGCAGTTAGCGAACAAACTGTGACGGAAATGGTTAGAGGAAGCCTCCACCAACTGGGATCAGACCTGGCTATTGCTATTTCTGGTATTGCAGGCCCGGGTGGAGGTAGCCCGGAAAAACCGGTTGGTACGATCTGGATGGCCATTGGAAATCATCGAATCATCAATACACAAAAGCTACAGCTCAGTAAGAATAGATTGAAAAATATTCAATATACCGGGAACAAAGCCTTGAATATGATCCGGGAGTTTGTCAATCAAAATTATCCCCTGTAATTCTTCTCTCCACACCTACTTGGGAGTATTTTGCTAAACCACAATATTAAGCTAATTTTGTGTTGCCTTAACCAAAATAAAAAATGAGCAGATGGCAAAATTCAATCTTATCATGCCTAAGATGGGAGAGAGTATCATGGAAGCTACTATCCTGAAATGGGTAAAAAAAGTCGGAGATTCCATCGAAATTGATGATACGATCCTCGAGATTGCTACTGATAAGGTAGATTCGGAGATCCCCTCTCCCGTGAGCGGTGTACTCTCTGAAATTCTATTCCAGGAAAATGATGTCGTAGAAATAGGCAAAATCATCGCCGTCATTTCTACCGAAGTTGAGGAGGAATCCGCAGGCATCCATCCGGAAAGGCCAGCTCCTGCTCAAAACCTTACTGCCAACGGAAATGGTCATGCCCCAGGTTCTGACCAGAATGAAGATCCCGTGCCTCAAAAAACGATGAGCTCACAGGTAGCATTGGCAGTTGACCCTTCCCAAACCAATCAACGGTTTTACTCACCCCTGGTAAAAAATATAGCAAAAAAAGAAAACATTAGCCTCGCAGAGCTTGACCGTGTGCCAGGTACCGGTAAAGGAGGAAGACTCACCAAAAAAGATCTCTTCAATTATCTTCGCACCAGGCCAACATCTGCGACCAAAACAACACATGATGAGATCACAGTTGATGTAGGGCATCGACAGACAGTGACTCCACCTAAAAGAGAGTTACAACCTACTTCAATGCCAACTGTTCCAACGAATGGTGGGGAGGAAATCATTGAAATGGATCGGATGAGACGCTTAATTGCCGATCACATGGTCATGTCTAAACATACTTCTCCACACGTCACTTCATTCATCGAAGTAGATGTCACGGATATAGTCAATTGGAGAAATCGGATAAAGGAGAGTTTTCTAAAAACACACGGCGAGAAATTCACTTTTACACCGATCTTTATTCAAGCAGTAACGAAAGCATTACAGGACTTCCCAATGGTAAATATTTCCTTGGATGGCAATAAAATCATCAAAAAGAAAAACATCAATATTGGGATGGCAACGGCATTGCCAAGTGGAAATCTGATCGTCCCCGTCATCAAAAACGCCGACCAATTGAACCTCCTTGGGTTGGCAAAGACGGTGAATGATTTGGCATTGCGTGCCAGAAAAAATAAACTTCAACCTACAGAAATTCAAGACGGTACCTTCACGGTCACAAACGTTGGTACCTTTGGCAACGTGATGGGTACTCCGATTATCAATCAGCCGCAAGTGGCTATTTTAGCGGTGGGTGCAATTCGTAAGAAACCGGCAGTCGTTGAGACACAATATGGCGACCTTATCGCCATTAGACATATGATGTTCCTTTCCCTATCATACGATCATCGTATCGTCGATGGATTTTTGGGTGGATCTTTTCTTAGAAAAATAGGAGATTATCTAGAACAATTTGACGACTCTATAACAATATAACGGATCTGGTTTAAGTTTGCTCAATAGCTCAATATTTGAAAATTCAAACTTACCGTTTTATGCTGCAGAACTTATTTTTTACTATGTTCTTAACAGCTGCGGGATGGGGCCTGCTGTCTGCACAGAAATCTCTTTATGACAAAAAGGAAGACGCCCTCTTGTTTTTCCAAAAGGGAAAGTATGAAGAAGTTGTGGCAACGCTGGCCGGAGCCAGGAAATTGTTGCGTCAGGATTCAGAAGCAAAGCTTTGCCTGGCCATTAGCTACTATCAGGTTAACAATCTCAATCAATCACTCTCAATCATCAATCAAATACTTGATTCTGAGGAAGCTAGTTACCCGGAAGCTCTTTGGTATAAAGCCAGGATTTACCATTCGCGAACAGAGTTTTCTGAAGCAGTCAAATGGTACAAGATATACTTGAAAAACCTCAGACCCAATGACAATCAGAGAAAAATGGTAATTGATGCCATTAGAAGATGCTCCAATGGATTAGAGTTCAAATATAAGAGTGGCCTGGCCGTTGTTGAAAACCTTGGTAGAAGCGTCAATACTAAATACGATGAGTTTGCTCCAGTAATCAGTCCTAATCACCAGAACGTATTGTATTTTTCTTCAATTCGAGAAAATAATATGGGCGGAAAACGAGATCAGAACGGCAATATTGATGATGTATATGGCAACTATCAAAGTGACATGTTTTCTTGCCGTCAAAAGGGTGGTTTTTGGGCGGACCCCGAGCCCCTTCACTATTTTATTAATAGCTCCGGCCACGACATCTTATTGGATTTTAATACGAAAGGAAACTCACTTTTCTATTTTAAAGGCTGGCGACTGAATCAAGGAGAAATATTCATCGATACGTTTAAAACCATTGAAGAAAGAAGCATCTCCACTACGCCCTTTGTTAGTCCAATTAATCCGAAAGCCGGTGACGGAATGCTATTTATTGCCAGTGATACCTCCATTCTGTTTTCCAGTCGTCAATTAGGAGGTTTTGGAGGATATGATATTTATAAGATAACAAAGTCGCCCGACGGAGGCTGGAGCGCCCCTAAAAACCTAGGGCCAGATGTTAACACTGAATATGATGAAATTACGCCATTCCTGGCTAGAGATGGCCGAACGCTTTACTACAGCTCCAATGATAGTGAAAAGAGCATCGGGGGCTTTGACGTTTTCAAAACCATTTTTCTGGTTGAAAAACAGCGCTGGATACCTTCGTTTAACTTAGGAATGCCTATTAATTCTGCAGGCGATGACACTTATTTTCGCCTGGCTCGGGACGGCTTCACGGGGTTTTTCTGTTCTTCACGTTCAGATGGAGAAGGACAAAGAGATCTCTATTCTGCATACTTCAAAGAATACCTTGATGAGATGGATTACGTACCGCCACCACTTCCACCTCCTCCAGTCGTAAGGCAAAGCCCTAAACGCTCTGATCTTCCACCAGCGAATCCAGATCCGGTCATTGATCCTCCGGTCCCAGAAATCAATCGTAATGACATTTATAAAGAAAAACCTCCGAGCCACGTGGTCAACTTCGATAAACCCCGACCTGATAACAACTTCTCCATTGTTGGTATCAATCCCATACTCCGCCCGGCAACCTCAGGAGATTTTAGTCGTGAAGACCGTGACCAGATCAATCGGATTGGTGAAGAATTACATAGTGACCCTTCTCTGCATCTGGTCATATCCGTTTACAAGCCGGAAAGTCAATTTACGGGCACTGACCTAGCTGACGGAATCGCCTATGGCGAAAAAGCAGCTTCCTATCTGGAAAGAGGCGGGATTGCAAGGTCAAGAATTTTTGTCCGGGCACTTTGTTCCGGCTTTGAAGACTTCATGGTCTTTTCCTTCGTCTCTTCACGTGGAAAACCACTCAATGAATATACGCCAAGTTTAGAAGAAGCAGCCCAAAAAGCAGCGCTCGCTTCTACGCCCTCCAACTCTAACTGTTTTTATAAGGTACAGATCGTCTCCTTAAAAGGGCCTATAACCAGTAAAATTATAGATCAATATGACTGGCCTATGGCAGAAAAAAGTGGGAGTGGACCTTACTACCGATATACCGTTGGTGCCTTTCATACTTATACCGGCGCCAAAGCAATGAAGGAGAAGCTTAGAAAAAATGGAGCTCCAGACGCCTTTATTG
This sequence comes from Saprospiraceae bacterium, assembly GCA_028284395.1. Taxonomy (GTDB): domain Bacteria; phylum Bacteroidota; class Bacteroidia; order Chitinophagales; family Saprospiraceae; genus JANQRV01. Next base: position 37,487 of record JANQRV010000120.1, on the reverse strand, counting down.
TTCCTTACCTTTTTGGTATGAGAGCAACCACCGATCTCATCAAAAGAAACGTGGATTACTTTCCTGACCTTCAGAACTACTTGAGTCGAAGATGAAGATTCTGCAAGAGCACATCGTGCCTCCCAATATTCAAAAGGAAAGACTTAGCGACTATGCCGTAGGACTGTTTCCTGGATTCATCTTTTCCAGGAAAGGCACTAAAAAAGCAATCAAAAAAGGGACCATTTTCCTGAATGGAAAAATAGGAAAAACAGGAGATTGGGTTGAAAGTGGATTTATAGTCCACTTGATTGAATCAGAACACACTCGACCGAAAGTCTTTTCACATTCCATACCAATCATTTACGAAGACAATTTTCTTGCCGTTATCCAAAAACCGGCAGGACTCATTGTTAGCGGTAATCTTTATCGTACCGTAACAAATGCACTACCTTTCAATTTGACCCCTTCTCCACAGCCAAATGCTTACCTTTCTCCCCGTCCCGCTCACCGATTGGACAAATCTACCTCCGGGTTATTGCTGGTCGCCAAAACACCCGAAACCCTTATTGAACTAGGTCGACAATTTGAGAAGAGACTAATTCGTAAGCGATATCAAGCAGTAGTCATTGGCAAACCGAAAGTTTCGGATGGGGAGATTTTACTCCCAATAAAAAACAAAAGGTCGATTACAAAATATCAACTCATTGATACGGTTCCATCTTTAAGAAGTGAACGACTTTCACTTTTGAACCTTTGGCCAGAAACAGGTCGCACTCATCAACTGCGCATTCATTTATCTACCATTGGACACCCGATTCTTGGAGATAAGATCTATGGTCAAAATGGCCTGATAATGAAAGGCAAAGGGCTGTTCCTTGCTGCAGTCCAATTAACTTTCACCCACCCAATAACACAACAAATTCAAGAAGTTTCAATAGAAGCACCGCCCAAATTTGAACGATTTATGCGAAAAGAAAAAGAACGATGGGAGAAATATCGAGGACAACCTAAAACTGTACCGAATTCATAATGTATTCTACATGTTGCATAAAGTCCCTTTTCTCCTTGCCGGGTGCATGTATAAAACCATCAACAAACAATAACTCATTTGTTTTTGGGTTGTGCAACATGTAACTAACAAATGCCCCTCCCATATAGTCATTCGCTATTTCCCAATATCCTCTCGCTTCTAAAGCATAATAGGAGTTGATGGTCTTCACACTTGTCAACATTGGTAAATCCACATCATTGATTTTCATGTAGGTATTTTCCGTTTCCGAGGAAATATACCTGCCTAAAGTGTCTCTAACGGATTTTATCCCTTCTTTTGTCAATTGTGACTTATCGATATAGGGGATCTTTTTCAACATGATGTGGCTGCTAAGATTCTCGGTTTCTTTCCTTACCCAAAAGAAATCATACTCCTTAGTAGCACGGAAGTAATCACCGGGAATCTGCATATCAACGCCCAAAGATTCCTTCAGCTCTGCTTTAAGTTTGCCATTGACACCACTTTGATAGATAGTCGCTTCAATCTTAGGGCTATCATGTTTGTTAACACGCTGTGCGATTGCAGGAAAATTCTTCTTGGAAAACTCCATTAGATCTTCGTCTCTATACCCGAATTGGTAAATGACCAATTGCCCTTTGGCCCACTTGTCACGTCCAACAGTGGAATTAAAGGTACGGTCCTCATTAGCACGACGCGCCTTTTCCCTACCTATATCGTTTACAATCAATTGAGTGGTTGGTGAATCGACCTCACTTAGATTACCAACAATGAGATAGGTCCGTAGTTCCTTCCGGCTTGGCTCGGCCTCCAACTCAGCGGGAGTAAAATGGGCAAGATCAAATATAGGCTCCGGTTGTGGCAGTACTGGATATGCAGCAGAGAAGTACCACCGAATAGTGTCTCCGATCGGTCCATTCCAAACTCGATCATCGGCTACTACAATGATCTGATTAAGCTCTCCAAAAGCGGAGGGAATTGGTTTGAGGCTACTTTGCATCTCTTCACTGCAGCTGCAAACAATGAAAAAGACAATCAAAATAAAGGCTCTTTTGAAAACGCTTTTGAAATTCAATCTCATTTCTCTCTTTTTTACCATTAAAATTAATCCATTTACATTGTATACCAAACAGATGCCAATGCAAACCTTTTTGGTGGAAGAGAAAATGGTCTAACTGCTCTTAAGTTCACTACAGTTAGACCATTTATGATGTTTTATCGACAAACAAAGTGCTTGATCAAAGCAGGCTCTCAATTACTTTTTCTTCGGTCACTCCTTCGGCTTCTGCCTTAAAGTTTCGAACAATCCGATGTCGTAATACATACTTGGAAATGGCTTGAACGTCTTCAATATCAGGTGAGTACTTTCCATTTATTGCCGCATGGCATTTTGCTCCCAATACCAAATATTGAGATGCCCTTGGCCCTGCCCCCCAAGAGATGTAGTTATTGACTTCCTGCGTAGCTCGGGAAGAGCCAGGTCTGGTTTTGGTGGCCAATGAAACTGCGTACTCCAAAACGTTATCCGAGATTGGAATCTTTCTGATCAGCTGTTGAAAATACAAAATCTCTTCCGCCGTGATAACATGGTTCAATTCGTAATTCTGAACCGTCGTTGTATTTTTTACGACTTGTATCTCTTCTTCGTAGCTCGGATAGTCAAGTGGAATATTAAACATGAATCGGTCGAGCTGCGCTTCCGGTAAGGGGTATGTTCCCTCCTGTTCAATTGGGTTTTGGGTCGCCAAAACGAAAAAAGGCTTTTCTAGCATATGCCTTATTCCACTAACCGTAACTGCTCTTTCCTGCATAGCTTCCAATAAAGCAGCCTGGGTTTTAGGCGGGGTACGGTTAATTTCATCTGCCAAAACAATGTTAGTGAAAAGCGGACCTTTGTTAAACTTGAAGTGACGATCTTCATCCAAAATTTCCGAGCCCGTAATGTCTGAAGGCATTAAGTCCGGAGTAAATTGGATCCGCTTGAAATCAAGATCAAGTACATCCGCAATGGTACTAACAAGAAGTGTTTTAGCTAAACCTGGTACACCGACCAGCAAGCTGTGCCCGTTGCTAAACAGAGAAATAACAACTGCTCTTACAACCTCATTTTGACCGACGATTACCTTTGCGATTTCCTGGGTAAGGGTTTCATAGGATTTTGCCAATGCATCAACCGCCTCTACATCTGACTTATAATTTAGTTCTGCCATGGTAGCTATCTGAATATTAATTGATCGAAGTGTAATTATTAATTTGATCTATGATTTAATGAATTGATTTTCAGTCGGCATAAATCTTAATTTCTTAACGGGCCAAAGATAATCTTTGTTTCTTACTTTTTGTAATATTATAATCAATTCCCCGTAGGAGACCAATCCACCAAACTGACCCTTTAACCAAAGCGTAATTAGTTTTATGGCGTTACCTTCTTGCACTTTTTAGAATCCAAAACAGCGAAAATCTCCGATATCGTTATACCTTTGAAGCTAGTTAAAAATTTTACATCCAATTTTGAAACATCCTAGTTGGCTATATATCATTGCATGTCTACTATTGTTACCTGCATTACTCATTAATATTGGCGTTCTCACCTTCATTGATGATGAGGCGATTCGGTCACTAGTAGCCATGGAAATGAAGCTTTCCGATAACTTTATCACTCCTACCCTACTCGGAGAATATTACTACAACAAGCCGCCGTTATTTAACTGGATCATTCTTGCTACATTTAATTTGTTTGGCAATTACTCAGAATATACTGCCCGGCTTCCAACTGTTTTGGCACTGTTGGGTTATTCCGCCACTATCTTTTATTTTTTGAGAAAACACTTCGATACGGCATCTTCTTTTTTGGCTGTCTTTATCTTTATCACCTGTGGAAGAATCCTCTTCTGGGATTCTTTACTGGCACTCATTGATATTACATTTTCCTGGGTGATCTTCACTTCGTTTATGGTGATCTATCACTTCTTTGAAAAGAAGAAGTTTACCCACCTTTTTGTTTTCTCTTACCTGCTGATAGCAGTTGGTTTCCTGCTAAAAGGTCTGCCGGCCGTCGTTTTTCAAGCCACTACCCTATTGATCTATTTCTGGTATCGCCGCCGTTTCAAAACGCTTTTTTCACTGAATCATGTATTGGGTATTGTTATTTTCATTGCAATAGTTGGAGGATACTACTGGACCTATCACCAATATAATGGCCTTGACCATGTACTACCGACGCTCTTTGTGGAGTCTTCCAAGAGGACCATTGTCAACTACGGCTTCTTAAAGACCATTACTCACTTGTTTACCTTCCCCTTTGAGATGGTATACCACTTTCTCCCCTGGTCTCTGCTTATCATTTATTTTTTCAATCATCAGGTATTGCATTGGATCAGAGAGAAACCTTTCGTTATTTTTTGCCTGCTTGCATTTTGTGGAAACATCATTGTTTATTGGACCTCCCCTGAGGTCTACCCGCGATACCTATTGATGTTAGCTCCTCTTTTGTTCATCGTCTTCACTTACTTACATGAAAAGCACCGAGGACTAAATAGTTGGCAATATCGATTCCTGCGCTACCTTTTCTTAACCACTATGGTTTTAATTTGCCTCGCGAGCATAGCGCCGCTGCTAATAGAAAGAACCCAAAGCGTCTCCTATTTGTTTGTAAAGACAGCCTCGATTGCAATTAGTTGTCTGGCACTTAGCCTTATTTATTACCAATCTTCTAGCCACCATTTCTCTGTTCTGGTAGTTTTTCTACTGCTAATTCGGATTGCCTTCAATTGGTTTGTACTGCCGGATAGGAACAACCACGATTTTGGAGATCTTTGCCGAAAATCTTCGGAACAGATTGGAAAGAAATACGCCACAATGCCATTATTTGTTTACAAGGAAACTGATATGCAACCGACAAATTCTTTCTACATCACAAAGGAAAGGCAGCAAATTGTGAGGCGAAAGTATCGAGATTTCAAGGAGGGCGATCTTTACATCATCGACCCTGACCTTTATCCGGATTTGATTTATGAGAAAATTGATGAAATGCAGGTTAGGCACGGACAACTAACCTATGATATAGGAAAATTGTTAATGCTAAATTGAACAGTTTATGAAACCCAAGATATCTGTTGTTGTTTCTGTCTTCAATGAAGAAGAAAATATTAAACCACAAATCGACCAAATAGCAACAGCACTTGAAGGAGTCGTTTCGTATGAAATCATCTACGTAGATGACGGTTCTTCAGATAATACAGTAAAGGAACTACATGAACATCCCTCTGAATACTTGCGGGTCATAGAATTGAAAAAGAACTATGGCCAGAGTCTTGCGCTAATGGCTGGAATTGATCATGCGTCTGGAGCGTTTATTGCCACTATGGATGGCGACCTTCAAAATGATGCATCTGATATTCCAGTGTTATTAGAATTGGCAGAAAAGGGTGATTGGGATATGGTTGCCGGTAACCGGGCAAACCGAAAAGACGGGATGTTCTTGCGAAAGATTCCGAGTCGCATTGCCAATTACATTATTAGGAATACCGCTGGAGTAAATCTAAAAGATTATGGCTGTGCGTTAAAAGTCTTCAAAAGTGAATTGGCCAAAGATCTTGGTCTGTATGGCGAACTCCATCGTTTCATTCCAGTGCTGGCTCATCTGGAGGGAGCACGTATCACCCAAATAGATGTAAAACATCACCCACGAAAATTCGGAACTTCCAAATATGGCTTAAATCGAACCTTCAAGGTCATCAGTGATCTGTTGTTGATGCTGTTTTTTAAGAAATACATGCAAAAACCAATGCACCTTTTTGGCAACCTTGGCGTACTCCTTTTCTCCATTGGTTTAATTATTAACTTTTACCTAGGTATCCTAAAGCTTCTTGGGCACGATATTTGGGGCAAACCAATACTTTTGCTTGGTCTAATGTTAGTTATCGGCGGAATCCAATTTATCACGATTGGCATTATCGTTGAAATCCAAATGAGGACGTACTTTGAATCTCAGCATAAACGTCCATATAAAATTCGCAAGATCACCTCTGGCAAATTAGTGCAAATAGAAAACTAGGGAAAGATTGTTTTATGGGCGGTATGCAATGTCGGCGCAGGGGCATTCGCAATCGCAGCTTCACCATTGAATACTTCGTGATGTTCGATGCCATTAAATGATTGAAACATATTTTTTGTAATCGCCATTTTTATTTATTTTTGGCGATTATACCCACCATAATGATTAAAAGACTACTCTTAAGTGTCATACAGGGGAAATTACATCAGGGTAAAGCCGTCATTCTACTAGGTGCCCGTCAGACAGGAAAGACGACCCTACTCCACAATATCATGAAGGAAAATGAAGAAGAAGCCCTTTTCCTAAATTGTGATGATCCCGCTGTCAGGACAGCTCTTCAAGAAGTTTCAATTATGAAGCTCAGACAAATACTAGGTCCCAAGAAGCTAATCTTTATTGACGAGGCGCAAAGAGTGAAGAATATTGGCCTTACACTAAAGTTGATCATCGATGCTATCCCTGATAAGCAAGTTATTGTGTCTGGTTCTTCCGCTCTGGAAATTGCCAACGAAGTGAACGAACCATTGACCGGTCGAAAATATGAATACCAATTGTTTCCAATTTCCTGGGAAGAGTTGACCAACCATACCGGTTACATAGATGCAATGGGACAATTGGAAACGAGACTCATTTATGGTATGTATCCGGACATTGCCGTTAACACCGGTAGCGAAAAAGAATTGCTTAACAACCTTGCCAACAGTTACCTCTACAAAGATATGCTATCCTATGGGAATATTAGAAAACCAGAGCTGCTGGATAAATTGTTGACTGCATTGGCTTTTCAAATTGGGCAACAAGTTTCCTATCGAGAGTTAGCAGATTTGTTACAAATTGATAAGGAAACAGTCGCGTCATACATTCGTCTCTTGGAACAAACCTTTGTAATATTCCGATTAGGCCCTCTCAGCCGAAACCTTCGAAACGAGTTAAAGCGCACCCGAAAAATTTACTTTTTCGATAACGGAATTAGAAATACACTTATTTCCAATTTCAATGATATCCAATTGCGAAATGATGTTGGCCCACTCTGGGAGAATTTTCTAATCAGTGAGAGAAGTAAGTTTTTGCAATATCACCAGATCTATTGCAATCAATATTTTTGGCGGACACAACAACAACAAGAAATTGACTACATAGAAGAACGAGGTGGGGTATTATACGCCTATGAATTCAAATGGAATCCTCGAAAGAAAAAAATTCGATTCCCCAAAACCTTCTTAAAAAACTATCCCGAATCAGAAACACAGGTTATCTCTTCGGAAAACTTCATGAACTTTTTGACGGCCTTATAAAAAAGGAGATTGTAATCGCCAATTATTATAATAATTGGCGATTACAATCTCCTTTTTTATACAAGAAATTTAACTAATTGGCAATCAATTCATTAAATTTTGCCCTTGCGTACCATCATATTCTCCAGCTTTCAATTTTCTAGCAACTTCACTAAAAGCATGGATTGTCAATTCAATATCTTCTATAGTATGGGCCGCCGTTGGAATAAGTCTCAATAAGATTACTTCTTTAGGAACCACTGGATATAATACTACAGAGCAAAATACATCATAGTTCTCTCTCAAATCTTTAACCATTGCGCCAGCTTCCAAAGGCGTACCTTTCATATAAACAGGAGTCACACAACTATTGGTATTGCCAATATCAAAACCGTTTTCTTTCAAACCATCTTGCAACATTCGAACATTGCGCCATAGTTGATCTTTAAATTCGGTGTTTCCCTTTATCAGTTCAAGCCGTTTCAACACTCCCATGATGATGGGCATCGGAATAGATTTTGCAAAAATTTGCGACCGAGTATTGTACCGTAGATATTTAATTACATCTGGATCTCCTGCAACAAAAGCGCCAATACTTGCCATTGATTTAGCAAAAGTACTGAAGTAAAGATCAATGTGCTCCTGTACTCCTTGTTCCTCGCCAGCACCTGCTCCGGTTGCCCCCAGCGTTCCAAAACCATGAGCATCATCTACAAGTAACCTGAAACTGTATTTTTCTTTTAAGGCTACAATTTCTTTTAGTTTACCTTGTTCTCCTCTCATACCAAAGACACCTTCCGAAATCACCAAAATTCCCCCTCCTGTTTTTTCAGCAAATTTTTCCGCTCTTTCAAGTTGCCGCTCTAAACTAGAAATATCATTATGTCCAAATGACAAGCGACGTCCCACATGCATCCGAATCCCATCGTAAATACAAGCATGACAATCCTTATCATAGACCACTACATCTTGGCGATCAAGAATTGCATCAATGAGCGACATGATTCCTTGGTAACCAAAATTCAAAAGCATCGCTTCTTTCTTTTGAACAAACTCTGCCAACTCTCTTTCCAAGCGTTCGTGATGAGAGGATTCACCAGACATCATACGCGATCCCATCGGATAAGCCAAGCCCCAGTCTTGACTAGCCTCTCCATCAACTTTCCGTACCTCTGGGTGATTACCCAGGCCAAGGTAATTATTCACACTCCATACAATTCTTTCCTTACCCATAAACTTCATCCGACTCCCCAACTCTCCTTCCAATTTTGGAAAAGTGAAGTATCCATGAAAGACAGAATATTGTCCAAGTGGTCCTATATCGCTTCTTGTTTTGTCAAATAAATCCATAGTGCTATTTAATAGTATGTATATTATGTAATGATAAATCAGAAATAATTATCAGAAGGTAACATATTATGAACACTGGGGTCTTTCAAGCTACTTGATTTCCTCCCTTTGTGTCCATACTTCGAACACCTAATGTACGACAACTTTCTTCGCATCAAATATAAAAACTTCATTTTGAATATCCCTCAATTCATTTAGAACTATGTAACACTCCGAAGGTAGATCAACCTTTTACATACCGATTATCCCAGAATCTTGATCTTGACACAATCAATCTAAAAAACCAACCCCACCCCTGACCCAGAAGAATTCTGAAACAAACAGAGAAATAAAACCTTCTCTACACTCAAACCTACCTACATCTACTTTGCAATCTTTCATGATCATTTACCAACCACTATTTACGCTAATTCGCTAGGCCCCTTCCCTACTACATCACACAACATAGTTCTATTCTCACAAAGATTTAACAAATCTGTGGCGATAAAATCTCCAATTGATTCCCTGAAACTATCCGGATAAAGTAAATGAATATTTGGCCCTGCATCTAATGTAAAGTACAATGGGATATCAGTGCTTCTTCTAAATGCCCAAACCCGATTAATAATTTCGATGGTATTAGGTCTCAATAACATATAAGCAGGTTTTGAAGCCATCATTAAAGCGTGTAAAGTCAGGGCTTCACTTTCCAATATTTCACCAAATACCTGTAAATCCCCTTGCTTCAAAACGTCAATCAAACTATCAACTCGTTCTCTTGCTTGTCGAAACCTAGCATTTGCATATACATTTCCATCCATAAGAGCGTGTCCTGCAGAACTGGATACATGCTTTGTCCCACTATTGACAATCAAAATGTCGTCGTGGAAACTCATAAAGACGGGATCTACCCCTTCTAAAAAGGGTATCGCAAAAAAATCGGAAGACCCTTTTAGTTTTTCTGAAGCCCCCCATACACCAATAAAGGGACATACAGAGCGACAAGCACTACCTGATGCCAACCTAGAAACAAAGGAAGCCTTAGTCAAAAATGAAGCTTCTTTAGGCAAAGTACCAAAGAATTTTCGTTCCATACCACATAAACACAATACCAAGGCACTCATCGAAGATGCGGAGGAAGCTATACCTGAAGAATGTGGAAAAGAATTTTTAGAGTTAATTATCAATTTAAATTGCACCAGGAAAGGAAAAACTGGCAAAACACTCTTTAAAAACTTACTGACTCTCTTTTCAAATTCTGGTTTGGGCTTTCCTTCAAAGTAGAATTCAAGCTCCAATGAATCCCCCCCCTGAGTTGTTTTTTTAGGAATATATTCAATTGAGGTCTCACTATGCGCAGCTGACAACGTAAAGCTTATCGAGGGATTTTGGGCCATTTGACTCCCATACTTACCCCAGTATTTCACAATTGCAATATTAGAAGGACTTTTCCATTTGACTATCCCTGCCTCCAAAGCACTTTGTTTGACTATCAAATCAGAGTTTACGAAATCTATCATATACTAGTCTTTTATTCATAAAACAGTCATAGAAAGGGAAGGTTTCAAACATACCCCTCCCCTCTTTCTACACCTAAATGGGGTATAAAAATTGAGATGTTCCACGTGGAACATCTCAATTACATTCTCTTTCAGGAGTCCATAAAGAACGTATAGGCCGCATCTTACCCTAGAAGGAAAGCCTTTAATTCAGAAAAAACCGCACCGATCTTATGACTTATTTTCTTTCTGGAAAGCAAATCCCCAACTGACTCTGGTAACATAGGTTGTTGTCCATTGAAATACACCCCATCAACTTCACTTGCAAACTTGATTGGATGAGCAGTGCTTAATACTACAAATTTACCGTCCTGAAGCTCTATTTCCCTACATTTTTTTGCCGCCAAAACACCGACTGCTGTGTGCGGATCCAATAAATACCCATACTCCCGGGAGAATTCATGCATCATTCTTTTGGTAGTTTCATCATCAAAAGCATATCCAGAGATGTATTTTTTCATAATGTTCCACGTGGAACCATCACCCTCATCAGCAGAAAAAAGCTCCTCCATACGCCTGAAATTAGACGGAGCACCAACATCCATGGCATTGGAAAGTGTCCTTTTAGACACTCTTGTCCTATAAAAACCACTGGATAAATAACTTGGAACAACATCATTGACATTCGTTGCAGCAACAAATCTTTCTGTCGGCAATCCCATTCTACTAGCCAAAATACCAGCAGTAAGATTACCAAAATTCCCACTGGGAACCACAAAAACAGGCTTCAATTCCCCTCCAAATATCTTTACAAACTGCCTATATCCCTCAAAATAATAGAACATTTGCGGGATCAAACGGGCAATATTTATCGAATTAGCAGAGGTCAATCTTCTTGTCCTTCTTAAATCAGCATCAAGAAAAGCTGTCTTCACCATCTTCTGACAATCATCAAAGGTACCCATTACCTCTAATGCGGTAATGTTCTTACCAAGTGTCGTCAACTGTTTCTCTTGCAAATCACTCACTTTTCCCGATGGATAAAGAATTACCACTTGTACACCTGGAGTATCATAAAAACCAGCCGCAACTGCACCACCGGTATCTCCAGAAGTAGCTACCAAAATTACCAATTCCTCTTCTTCTCCCCGATTATAATAGCCCATCAACCTGGCCATAAACCGAGCACCAAAATCTTTAAAAGCTAAAGACGGCCCATGGAATAGTTCTAAAACAGAAAGTTCTTGGTTGATTTCTACCAAAGGAGCAGGGAAATTAATGGAATCCTCTACTATATTCTTTAAATCATGATCGTCTATTTCTCCCGAAAGGAGAGTCTTAGTCACCTCAAAAGCTAATTGCTGAATATCAAAATGTTCAATACTATCAAAAAAAGAAGTACGCAGTATAGGAATCACAGTCGGCATATACAAACCGTTGTCAGGAGGTAGACCTCTCAATACTGCCTCCCTCAGGGATACAGTATTGGTTCTGTTATTGGTACTATATAATTCCATCCTAAAGTTTTTTTGTGCCTTCAGAGTTAATCTTCGAAACGTATAAATTACTACCTATCTTCTTATCATGAAAAATCTTTTGCATTGCTTCCCCTACCCTCTCAGCGACCAGACTATTATCGGTTATGGCAAAAATTGACGGTCCACCACCAGAAATACTGCAACCTAAAGCTCCTTGTCCCAAAGCGGCATTCTTTACTTCATAAAAACTTGGAATTAACTTGGCTCTTTGTGGCTCAATGATGATATCCTGTAGCGATCTTCGAATAAGATCAAAATCAGAATTCAAGAGGCCGATAATCAAACTACCTAAATTACCTGATTGCTTAACGTGTTGCTCTAGCGTTATCTCTGGAGAAAGAATCCCCCTGGATTCCCTAGTCAATATCTCAACATGTGGATATATTACACAAACATACAATCCCTTAGGAAAAGGAACTCTTTGAATATCGTAAGTAGCATTATCCCGAACCAAAATAATACCACCCAGTAAAGATGGAGCAACGTTATCAGCATGAATTGCTCCATCGGCAATTTGCTCCCCTAAAACAGCAAATGGTAGTAACTCCCTCTTAGTTAGCGGTCGTTTAAGTAACTCATTTACAGCGACTACTGCTGCTGCTGCGCTGGCAGCACTAGATCCTAGGCCACTCCCAAAGGGCATTTTTTTATGAATTTCTAATTCAATACCTACGTCATTTCTTTCCAAGAACTCTAACAACTTCTGAGCAGCATATCCACCGGTATTCTTATGTACTTCATAAGGTAGTCTTCCTTTTGCACCAGTTATTTTGGTGATCCTCACTCCAGGTGCATCCGACAACCGGGCAATGATCTCATCTCCTGGTTTTTCCAATGCAAGTCCCATGATGTCATATCCACACGCTAGGTTCGCAACAGAAGCAGGTGCAAATACCTTTATTCCTGCATTATTTCTCATTAAAATCTTCTTTAAATCTTCTTAAAAATAATGTCCAATCTTGATGATCTCCGCAAAAACACCGGCTGCAGTAACTTCTGCACCGGCACCAGGTCCACGTATCACCAATGGACGCTCAAAATACCTTTCTGAAGTAATCACAATCATATTGTCACTTCCACTTAGCGTCGAAAACGGGTGATCATTCCCAACATTTTCAAGCTGTATAACAGCCTTCCCATTGTCAATCTTTGCAATAAAACATAGTTTGCTTTCGGGTTCGGCATTCTTTCGTACTGCATCCAGAGATTCTTCAATTCTCTCGACGGTAGTAATAAAAGCCTCGATATTTTCTGCTTCAATGCTCTCTTTAGGAAGGAAGGAAACAATCTGAATTTCACTACTTTCAATCGGGAGTCCAATTTCTCTCCCCAGTATTAGTAGCTTTTTCTTTACGTCCTCTCCACTTAAATCCACTCTTGGATCTGGTTCTGTATACCCCAATTCCATGGCTGATTTCAGTGCCTTTCCAAAGCTATCTCCATTGTTATATGAATTAAATATATATGAAAGAGAGCCTGACAACACCCCTTCTATTTTCAGTATCTTGTCTCCACTGTTGATCAAATCTCTAATGGTTGAGATTACAGGAAGGCCAGCCCCAACATTTGTTTCGTACAAAAATTGTACTCCCCTTTTAGCAGCAATCGATTTCAATAGCTTGTAGGTTGTAAAATCTGAGGAAGCCGCACTCTTATTTGGTGTTGATATTGAAATGCTATTATCCAAAATACTTGGATATGATTTCGGGATTTCGGTCGAGGCGGTGTTATCGATAAAGATAGAATTGGATAAGTTCATTGATTTCATCTGATCAATGTACTTCCCCATTTCAATTTTCTCATCCGAAGCCAACAATAATTCTTTCCAATTATTCAAATCGATACCGACCGGATCAAAGATCATTTTTTTACTATTGGCCAATCCAACAACTCGTAATTCCAGGGATTCTTCAACTCTAAGTTTTTCTTGTTGATCCCGGATTTGTTTTAATAACGTTCCACCAATCAATCCTACACCAACTATAAACAAATTCAATATTTTTTCATCCGATAAAAAATAAGCTTCGTGCAATACATTTAATGCCTTTGCTTCATTTTCTTGATCAATTACAACCGAAATATTCAATTCTGAAGATCCTTGTGCAATGGCAATTGCATTTATCCCATTTTTTCCCAGTGCTTGAAACATTCTACCGGCTACTCCAGGTTGGTATCTCATGTTTTCTCCGATCACGGCAACGACTGCCAAATCCTCTTCGATTTTGACCGGATCTATTAAGTTGGATTGAATTTCAAATTCAAAAGATTTCTCTACTGCTTTCTTTGCCAATTTGGCTTTTGCAGGTGCGACAGCAAAACTAATGGAGTGCTCTGAAGACCCTTGAGTGATCAATATAACGTTTATTCCTTCCAGCGCCAGCGAATTAAACAGCTTCCCCGCAGTACCAGTTGCTCCAAAAAGACCACTACCTTGTAAGGTCAGCAAAGCAATTTCGTTGATGGAAGAAATACCCTTGACATCTTTACCATTGATATCATACTCGTGGGAAATATACGTTCCCTCAAATTTGGGATTAAAGGTGTTTCTGATCACCAGTGGAATATTCTTTGCCAAGGCCGGCTGCAAAGTCGGTGGATAAATAACCTTTGCACCAAAATGCGACATCTCCATGGCCTCCGCATAGGTCATTTTCGGGATTGTAAAAGCTTTGGAAACTTTCCGTGGGTCAGCTGTCAATACACCATCAACATCCGTCCAAATCTCTATGATGTCCGCATCTAGGGCACTCGCCAAAATAGAAGCAGTATAGTCAGATCCTCCACGTCCAAGCGTTGTAGTTAGACCGCCTTTATCAGAAGAAGCAATAAAACCTGTAACAATCTGTATACCAGTGTTTTGTAAAAATAATTCACCAATTAATTGATAACTTCTTTCGAAAAAAACCTTCGCACTCCCAAACTCTTTATTTGTTTTAATGATTGTTCTCGCATCCAAATATTTGGCTTCGATTCCTTTGGACTTCAAAGCATGAGAAATGATGAAAGCTGAGTTTCGCTCCCCAAAACTCAAGACATAATCAACAGTCCTAAGAGATGCTTCTCTAACCAGAAAAATTCCGTGCAACAGATTTTTTAGAACTCTGTGATTCTTACCCAATTCATCCAAAACTTCTTGCTTCGCACTTCTACCTGGAATCAATTCTTCTACTGCTGCTAAATGGCGCATTCGAAACTCATCAAACAAGTCAATATATCCGGCATCCCCATTTGCTGCCCTTTGACTCATTTGGATCAACCGATCGGTAATCCCCCCAAAAGCAGAAAACACTACTGCAAACTTCTCCCCTTTTAGATGATATTCGTTTAATATCTTGATGACTCTATTAATCCGATCTGGATTCGCTACCGACGAACCACCAAATTTCAAAATTTTCATAAAAGAAGACTTTTTGATAATATTTCACTCTACTTTTCTCCATTTCAAATCAGTGAAGAAAAATCAATACTTCCAGTTTCCATTATCATAGAAGTATACCTAAGGAAATTTTCATTAAGTAGGCCCAATGATTATACAAAGAAGGAATTCACCAAAATGCGAATCGCAAGCGAAATAATAAAAAATTGCAAAGAAGAGCGTTACTTTTCAAATTTTTTTATCGCAAAATCTTCTTTTTCTCTCATCTGAAGTTTTTCTGTCATAGAATGATCCTGATATCCACAAAGATGTAACACACCGTGAATCATGACCCGACAAAGTTCGAGATCAAAAGATGTTTCCAAACTTGAAGCATTCTCGCGAACGCGATCAACACTAATGAATATATCACCTTCAATATTGGGATGGCTGTTATAAGGAAAGGTTATTATATCTGTAAGGTTATCATGACTGAGATACTCAACATTGATCTTGTGCAAATATGGATCGGAACAAAAAATGTAATTGATGCCAATCAAGTTCTTTTCCTCGATTACAATTATGTCAATAATCCAACTAGAGATCTTTTCTTCGTCGAATGGAAATTCAAAATCCTCTAGATCTTCAATAAAAAAATTGACTTGCGCCGTTTCTGGTCCAGAAGTCTCTTCATCATGCTCAAAAAATATATCTGGAAAATCCATCAACTAATTTAAAATAGAAGAAAGAAGGAAGAGTTCTATTATCTAAAGAGAGAATTGTATTTCGACAGTACTTCCATTATCGTGAAAGGTAACCGCATCACTCAACTGTTTCATCAAAAAAACCCCTCTCCCACCAATCTTGGAAATATTTTCCGGAACGGTTGGATCTGGAATGCTTTGGTAGTCAAAACCAGTACCTTCATCAGACACTTTTATTACGATCCGATTACCATTCTTATTCAAACTTATTTCTACGTTTTTTGACTCATCCTTGTTGTTGCCATGAACAATCGCGTTGGTCACAGCCTCAGTTAGACTGATCAGTATATTCCCATATAGGTCTGGCTTTATATGGTAACGATGGACAATCCTTTGCACAAAGGATTCAACCATAGCAACGTTACTAAGATCGGAAGGAAATCTCAACATAATGGGATGTACGCTCATTTTCGTTAGGCATACGAAAGTTATTATAAATTTAAATCATTTGCAAATTCAATTACTTCCTTTTCTCTCTTTGAGGGTTTTGAAATACTCTTCTACCAAGAACTTATAGTAAGGCTTCAAGGAGGGTGAGACAGCTCTATATAATTCGATTTCCGATTCTCTTTTACGAATGTATTCTTCCAAAGAAGGAGGTATTTTCCGCTCAAACTGCTGAGCAGATTCGGACTTACGTTTGTTATCAAACTCTCTTTCTCTTTCTGCTTTTTCGTGATCCAGCAATCTTGTTAAAATATCCTGTTGCCGCTTCAGCATTTCATTAGTCAACTTTTTATTGACTAAGTCCGTTTCAGATTGGTCCATTTTATCAATCAACTCCTGTAATTCTTTGCTAAGACCTTTCCCACTTTCCTGTGCCTTTTGTTGTTTCTCTTTCAAGGCTTTCCGCAAGGCAGCCTGCCTAGCAGCCATCTTGGCGAACTCTTTGCTTGATACCCCTCCTCCCTTCTGCAGTTGTTGTCGCATCTGTTGCATCTTTTGATTCAACTCCTGTTGGCCTTGGCTAATCTTATCAGAAGGCATACTTCCACTTTTGCCCTGACCCTGTTGAGGTTTCGCACACATTTGATTGCCAGCCATCATAGAGGACATTTGCTGTTGCATTTGGTTGAGAACCTCACTCAACATCAGCGCCAAATCATTGACATTTTTCATAGTCAATTGTTGCGCTCCACTGGCTCGAGTCTTTTTCCTATCCTCCAAATCATCAATGCTCGAACTCATGTTACTCTTGATCTCGGACACTTTTTCAGTGACAAAAGACTCTATCTGAAATACCCTCTTACTCAAAGCGTTCAAACTATCTTCCACCAACTTAAAGTCATCCTGCAATTTGAACTGTTGTTGCACCAAATCAAGATACTTAGGTGTATTTATGGTTGCCTCATTAAACTCACTCATCAAGTCTTCCTGATCAAACGATAGACCAACCAAGTTTTCTAACAATTGGCGAAGCGCTTGCATGTCCTCCTGGAGTTGCTCCATTTCCGCTGATTGCATCTCCATTGCCATGGAATTAGCCATCTCCTTCATTTTCTCGGATGCCTTTTTCTGGGACTCAGACGCCTTACTATTTTGATTCTGCTGTAATTGTTCTTTACTGTCATTCAATTCTTGCTCGATATCCTGTAGCTCTTCTTCTCGATTGTCGATATTTCTCTTATTTTCCAGTTCCTCATTTTTTTCCTGGATTTGTTCCATTTTCTCTTGCAAGTCATCAAACTTCTCATTGATTTCTTCTTGCTTTTCTTCCAACTGCTCTTGATCCATTTCCTGATTCTCCGTTTGTTCACTCAGTTCTTCTTGCTCTTCTGCTAATTCATTCAACTCGTCCACCGCCTCATTCATCTCCTGCTCCAACTCCAACTGTTTAAACAATTCCAACATTCTGTCCAGCTCCGTCTCCAATTCTTCATCTTTCAATTCCATATTTTCCATCATTTCCAGAGCTTCATCCTTTTCCAGCTCGCGCAACAAATCTTCGATTTGCTTCATCAGCTCTTTCATTTCTTCACTGATAACTTCTTCAAAAAGCTCTTGAAGTTTCTCCTGTTTCTCTAAAATTTCTTCGTCCATATTGTTGGAAAACTCTTCTTGATTTTCCAAGTTTTCTTCAAATTTTTCCTTCGCCTCTTCTACCTGTTTCTCCAGTTCTTTCTGACGCTCCAGAAGTTTTTCTAACTCTTTCCTATTCTGCCAATCCAAGGATTTTTCTTGCAAAATCTTCTCCCTCATCTTCTTCATTTCTTCTTGAATCTTTTTGGATTCTTCTAAAGCCTGCTTAAGGTCTTGCTTAATGATTTCTTCGTTTTCTTCTTCCTGTGCCTTTAAGTCTTCAATCGTTGGAACGGAAAATAACAATAGGTCCGTCCGGGCTGACTTGCTGCCATTCACTTCATCATTATCGAAAACCTCAAAGTAATATTTCACTTCATCACCTGGTAATAATTGTAAGTCTGCCAGATTAAAAATGTGATTAAATTGAATTTGCTTCCCGTCTTTTTTCGGCAGTTTCAAACTATTGTTGATGGCTTCATCGCTTCCCTGTCGCTCAATGCTGTAGTTGAACGACAAACTCAACAAGCCATAATCATCGGAAGCATCTCCAATGAAATACACTAAATCATTCTCTATGCTATCTTGAAACTTATTAACGGTTATTACAGGATAAGCATCGGGAATCACTCGTATGGAATAGTCGATAGAGTCTGCTAGTGGCAATTGTTCATTAGAAACATAGAGACGGTAATTTTCATCTTCTAGTACTTGTCGATTGAATGTAAAGAGTTTATCCCCCATTCGTTCAACATTAGACCGCTCGTTATCAGATGAGAAAAGGATATCGATTTCATCTGTTTTATCTGCAGTGAACATCCAATCGATTTTTGTTCCTGCAGGTAAAACCAAGTCACCAATATTGGATAACTCTTCATCCTGTCTTTGGGTATATCCAGGATAATCCAATTGAATGTCAAACCCCAGAAGGTTGGGTTTTTCAAGTACATTCAAGGTAAATTTCTTAGAATTAACACCACTGGAAAACAATCTGAATTCTGTATCCTTTTGAACATTATTGAACTTGTAAGTGAACTCATCCGCGCTCTCCTTATTCATTCGGTATTGATAATTATCCACTTCAATGAATACTTCATTGGGCAATTCATCTCCTTCAATCTTCACCGCAAGTGGGTAATCATCGAATTGGACGACACTCAGTTCTTCCGACTCCAATATGAATGCAAAAGGTGCCGGTCTCTCAAATTCCTTATTATTGTTTAATAACCGGTAGGTACTATCCTTGATGATGCTTGGGGCAGCGAACAAGATTACCAATAAAATGAGAAGAGGTGGCACTACGTAACGAAGATACTTCCTGTTTTTGGCCAGATTGATCGCTGACCTAAACGGTACTACCTTAATTTCCTCTGATTTCTGATCAATGCCTGCCAGGATCAATGCCTCGCCCCCAGCCACATCTGCCTGCCTTTTTAATTGTAGAATATTCAACAGCTTATCTTGAACCTCCGTAAAATGATCTCCAATAATATCTGCTGCTTTTTCGTGAGAAATGGTCCGTCCCAATCTAAAATACTGCAAAATTGGTTTCAAAACCCAACCGTATAGTGCTACCCCACTGATTGCTAAGAAGGCAAAGAAAAATATCTTGCGAATAGAAGAGTCAAAATAGAAATTATGCTCCAAAAAATTGACCGTTAGGAATAACACCAGAACTACCGCCAAAAAATACAGTGCTCCCTTTATCAATCTATTTAGGTAAAACTTTCGAATAAACTGATCCAGCTTATTCACCAAAATGCCATAATTATTATTCGTTTGCCCCATTTCGAATCTATTGTCGATTGAAGAAGATATACCTATACAATAATTAGAAACAATAAATCTGTGCGAAGGATGCTTCCAAACTGAAAAAGCTCCTGAATTTAGGAAAAAAAAGATCATTTTCCCTAATTAGAGTGGAAAGCATTCAGTTAGTTTATACGACCATAACTGAAGGATTGTTTTCCTTTCGACTACAATTAAGACACCTGGCCACTAAAGATCATAAATAGGTCCGGAAATCAACTAATGTTTCATACCTTATCTAAAAGTAGAAGCCTTGAATCATAAATCTGCTTGAGTTGGGTATTGGTCTCCTGTTCTTTGATTTGTTCCATTATTTCATTCAGTTCTTCTACGTGTTTCTCAAAGGCATTTTTGGCAGCTTCATCCTCGGATTCATTGGCTTGGGTTCGGTAGAAATTCCTAATGTCGTTCACCGATTTTGCAGCGGCTAGCCTTTTCATTATTGATTGACCATCATTAACGGCAATTTCCTTCAATTTTTCAACCGCAGAACTTGCAGTTTTGTAATCTCCCTTGGTCGCTAATGCTTGGTAACTTTCATAGAAGGACAATGCCATGAAGCCATCAATATTATTGAGGTTCTTTTCAAAGAAAGGAAGATACTTAGCCTCGCCACTCTCCGTGTACAATGCTCCAATCACTTCAATTAATTGTTCACTGTCTACATCCTCCAACTTAGTAGCATACTCCAAAGCAACTGCCCTATCTTTCTCTATCAATACATCCAACGCCGTTGCGATAACGGTATATGACTGGTCGGAATCAATGATCTTCTTTGAAAGATCGACAATGGATTTATCACCAATTTGAGACAATTTACCCAAAGATAAAGCCCTAATTTGCGAATGAGGGTCTTCCGTGGCTAATCGACGAATATAATCAATTGTTTCAGCATCCAATTCTTCTCCCAAACTCTGTAGTCCTAGACCTCGAATGACCCAGAAATTGTCCTTAATTACCTCTTTAGCAATGTTTTTCAAAGCTTCAGACCCCGATAGCCCCTGTAGGGCCTCATAGCGATCCAGGAATTTCTTGGCATTCCTGAATTGAAAAAGGAATTCAGCTTCCGTTTTATTTGTATTGATCTCTGCCAGTAACATTTTTTCACTATCAAAATTGATTAGCTTTGGTTTCGAGGGAACCTCAAATTCAAAAGTCTGTATTCTTTGGTTGACAAAGACGTTGTTCTTGATGGGTTGTTGCCCGTCTTCAAGATAAATATCAATGTCGACCGGCAATTGGAAGACTTGAAACATGGTGACGGGATCCTGTTGCTGCTCCACCTTGATGGTGGCTTTCTTTCTGGCTTCATCATAACCATAGGTAATATTTAATACCGGATGCCCTTGCTCCAGGTACCATTGGTCGAAGAACCAATTGAGGTCCTGACCAGTAACTTCTTCAAAGGCGAGTCTAAGATCATGTACTTCAACGGATTGGTATGCATTGTCTCTAAGATAAAGATTCAAAGCTGCCCAGAAAGCCTCATCTCCCACCTGTTTCCTCAACATATGGAGGACAGCTCCTCCTTTGTTATAGCTATGCGCATCAAACATGTCCTCTTTGTCATCGTGTGCATGATAAATCAGTGGATGTGCATTACTTTGAGCAGAAGAGATATACCCGCCCCATTCCGTAAGTAAATGATAATCAGCCTCGTCTACTCCATATTTGTGCTCAAACCAAAGATATTCACTATAATTGGCAAACCCCTCATTCATTGTTAGATTGGCCCAACTTTCACAAGTAACATAATCGCCAAACCAGTGGTGAAAGAGTTCGTGTGCAAGGATCCTTTCATTGTGATTATCGATCAATTCTCTTTCGTGCTTTTGAACGAATTCACCGTAGATCACACCTGTTGTATTCTCCATCGCACCCGAAACATAATCTCGAACCACTATTTGAGAGTATTTCGGCCATGGATACTTTAGGTCAAGCTTTTCAGAAAAAAAATCCAACATTTCAACTGTGTTTGAAAAGATGGCCCTGGCCGACTTTTCATACTTGGGCTCCACGTAATATTCAACCGGAATGTTTTCCCATTCATCCTTAACCACTGCAAAATCCCCTACTGCCAACATGAATAGATAAGGGGCATGGGGCAGGTCCATTTGCCAATGATCTGTTCTAGTTCCATCATCATTTTTCACCGATCCTTTCAATAAACCATTGGAAAGAGTTTTGAATTCGTCTTGAACCGTGATGAACATTTCCTGGGTGCATCTTTCATTGGGTTTGTCGATGGTTGGAAACCATCGAGAGTTCCACTCAGTTTCTCCCTGTGTCCAGATTTGTTGGGGCTTACCAGGTTCTTCTCCTCGAGGATTGATGAAAAACAAACCCTGATCGGACTGTATGGCAGCACTACCGCCGGTAGCTGCCGGGCTAGCAGTATAGTCGATCATCAATTCATAGGTCTCCCCTTTCCGATAGATTTTGCCCAGATCTATCGTTATAGTTGCCCCATCATATTGGTATGCCAATGTATCCTTACTTCCAACATAAGCTACTTTATGAAATTGGAAATTCTTCGCATCAAGTGTCACCCTTGCCATGGGATAGAAGTAGGGTTGAAGCTTTAGCTGAGCTTGTCCAATCACCTGCTCTTTTTCCCAATTGAACTTCAGTTTTAGTGTAGTATGGAGTAGATCATTTCTCCTTAAATGACTTCCGTTGTATTTAGGTAATTCGAAGTTAATCTCGGGTACGTCAAGTTCTCTAGGGGCTACCACATCCATGGTATCCAGAAATCTTTCTTCGGTAATGATACCAGTGTTGTCCATAACGACAATTTCATCGCTATCTTCTGATGGGCTGGCAACATTTGAAGCTTGTTTAGCAGTTCCGCAGGAGGTTAAAAGAAAAATCAATCCAAAGATGAAAGCAAGGTAATTTCTCATTAAGATCTATTTTCGACTCTACTAAAGTTGATTGCAGTCAATGACGGGAAGAAATAAGTTATGCTAGCTACCATCTAGCAATCCTGCCATCGCCAGAAAACAAGTAGTAAAATAATAGTATATAAACTATTTTTTGGTGTAAAATAATATGCCTTTAGGAGTTTTCTTTCGGGGTTCTGCCAACAATTGATACCTCTTGGAGAAAATCGGCCAGATGTTGATTGAAAATCCCCGGATATTCCATCATTGGGGCGTGGCCACATTTATCCATCAAAATCAACCTGGAGTTCTCGATTAATTCGTTGAACTTCTCCCCAACAAACGAAGGAGTGATCTGATCGTCTTTCCCCCAAACCAATAAAGTAGGTGCTTTAACCTGATGTAACTTATCTCCAAGATTATGTCTGACTGCTGATTTAGCCGTAGCTACAATTCGGATTGCTTTATTGCGGTCATTCACAATATCAAATACCTCATCAACCAATTCTTTTGTAGCAACTTTCGGATCGTAAAAAGTTCCTTCCGTTTTCCTCTTGATAAATTCGTAGTCCCCACGTTTGGGGAAACCCGTTCCCATTGCACTTTCAAACAAACCAGAGCTTCCGGTTAAGATTATGGACTGTATCTTCTCAGGTTCACTCAAAGCGTAAAGTAAAGCAATATGGCCTCCCAAAGAATTTCCTAGAAGGTTCACTTTGTCATAACCCTTAAATGCCACAAATTGAGAGACATGGTCTACCAGCCCCGTAACAGAAACCCTGCGGATCGGCAATTCAAAAATGGGCAGGAGCGGGACAACCACATTATACTTATCTGCAAAATGCTTAATAATGCCTTCAAAATTACTTAATGCTCCAAACAATCCATGTAACAGTAATAGCGTCCCTCCTCTTCCTTCAGATTCCAAAAACTTGAAACCTCCAATTTCTTTTAATTCAACGTTCATTTAAGAATCACTTTTTTAAATCTCTCTCCAGTGAAAACTAACTAAAAGAGTACAAAAATAGCTTTTTTATTTTCAATCGGGAAACTTAAAAAGTTAGCTCGGAAAACACCCTGCAAATTATTTGAAACTATTTGGAAGCTCACTTAAAAATTAAAGAGTTTTTGCTATTTTAGTTTGGTAAAATGGTAAAATAAAGACGGGCAAGTGTAATTTTTTGTTGTCTTTTTATACCTTTGCGCCATTGATTTCGAAAGTATTTGTACTTTCAACTATCTTTATTTGAAATGAAAAAATTTGTTAATTAAATTTAAAGTAAACATGCGCCTAGTAGTAAGACTATTGGTTATTTGCTTTGCTATCAGTTCTTTGAACTCTTGCGTATCTAAAAAGAAATATGACGAGTTAACAGCTGCTAAAGAAGCCACTGATCAAGCACTAGCACAAACTCAAGAACAAGTAAAATCACTTCAAGGTGATGTAGAGAGCTTGAAATCTGACATGGAAAGTCAAAAATCCAATTATGAATCTCAGATTGCAAGTATCAACGATGATCTGAAAGCTAAGGACAGCAAAATTTCTCAGGTCGAAGGCGAATTGAACACCACTAAGGGAGAACTACAACGTATTAAAGACGAAATCAACGGAGTATTCAATGCTTACACTGAAAGTGGTCTTTCTTTGGAAGAAAGAGATGGTAACCTCTATGTTGTCACCTCTGACCCAATGAACTACAGAAGTGGTTCTGCAAGACTTACTAGTGCTCAAAGAAAAGCCATCGATGAAATGGCTATTACTCTGAAAAATAACCCAAACGTCAAAATTTTGATCGAAGGGCATACCGATGATAAGAAATTGGTACAAGGCGCTTCCTATGCTGATAACTGGGAACTTAGTACTGCAAGGGCAATGGCCGTTATCCGTAGACTTGCCAAACAAGGTGTTCCTTCTTCTCAAATGGCGTGCGTTGGCCGTGCCGATACCATGCCAGTTGGCGATAATGAAACTTCTGAAGGAAGAAGCCAAAATAGAAGAACGATGGCAAAACCTGATGCTGACCTAAGCAAGCTCAAAGGCATTGCTGAGGGAAATAACTAATCAGATTTCCTACATTTCAACAAAAAAACCTGAATTGGGTCTGCCGATTCAGGTTTTTTTGTCTTGCCTATTGCCTAGTTTAGAAAGAAGCGATGAAATCAGCTACGATTTCTTCTGCATTCGCCAATGCCAATTCCAAAACATCATTGATCAGGGTTTGATCAAAGAATGCTTCATAATCCATTTCCTTCTGAATTTTCTTGATTCTATTATGTAGAGATTCTTCTGATTCTGTATTGCGGGACTTCAATCGATTCAAATGTATTTCCAGAGAGGGGGGCTTCACAAATACTGTAAGACAATCCTTACCAAATCGCCGCTTGATGTTAAGTGCACCCCTAACGTCAATGTCAAATAGGATGTGCAAACCTCGATTCCAAATCCGAACAATCTCACTTTTCAGCGTGCCATAGTACTGACCGGGATACACCTCCTCCCATTCAACGAAACCATCTCTGCCAATCTCTTTTTCAAATTCTTTCACCGTCATGAAGTAATAGTCGACAGCGTGCGTTTCTCCTCCTCTTCTATCTCTCGTTGTTGCAGAAACAGAAAACGATAGCCTTGGATCTACCTTTAGTAAATGCTTAACAATCGTTGTCTTTCCAGCCCCAGAAGGCGCCGTAAAGACAATCAGCTTCCCTTTATTTTTCATTTTCTCTTAAACGGAGTTTGCAACTTGCTCTTTAATTTTCTCCAGTTCATCTTTCATTTCAACAACAAGTCGCTGGATGGTTGAAGAATACGCTTTAGCGCCTAAAGTATTGATTTCCCGGCCAATCTCCTGGCTGATAAAACTGAGTTTGCGGCCCTTGATCATAACCTGCTTATCAATCTCTTCTTTGAAGTATTTACAATGCTGCGCCAGTCGAACCTTTTCTTCCGTGATGTCAAATTTCTCTAGGTAAAAGAGGATCTCTTGTTCAAAGCGATTCTCGTCAATTTTATCCTTTCCTAAATGTTCTTCCAGCTTTTGGTGAAGTCTCTGACGAAGATTATCAGTCCGCTCTTTTTCATGGGGATCGATGTCTTTCAATAATTTTGAAATATTTGACACTCTCTTGACCAAATCATTTTCCATGGCATTACCTTCTTCCTTGCGGAAAGAGTCAAATTTGTCAAGGGTAGACTTGAGAACATCCTGAACAGTGCTCCACTCATTTTCATCAATGTCCTCTTCAGCACTAGCTACCACGTTGGGCAATCGAAGAATGGAAGGTACCAAATCGCCATTGCTGATGCCTAACTCGGAGTTCAGAGCTTTCAATTCCTTGTAATACTTCTTAAACAACGGAGCATTCAAACCATAACCTTCATCACCTTGCAAAGACTTGATCTCAAGAACCATCTCAATTTTTCCCCTTTGTAATCGTTCCGTCAGCGTCTTCCTGAAGTATGTCTCCTTTTCCTTATAATTCTGAGGTGTTTTAAGACGTATATCTGTATACTTACTATTCAGCGATCGGATTTCGATGCTAATTGTCTTCTCCTTGAAAGAGGTTGAAACCCGCCCATAACCAGTCATTGATAACAGCATAGAGATATTTTGAATGTTCAAATGAAAGAGAGTGCGCGCAAGATAAGACTAATTAAATGATTTAAGTAATTCAGATCAGTATTATCAAAAGGTGTAATGGATTGACAATTAAATAAAAATTAAAAAATAAAGTGGAGAAATTTTTCTTTTCAAAGAAAATATTACGAAATTTGCCACTCCTTTACCGATCCCTATAAATTTTTTATATTTATCTATAAACCAATAATTAACAATGAGAAAAGCTGATCTGGTTGCAGCAATTTCGGAGAAAACGGGAGTTCCCAAAGTTGACGTTCTAGTCACTTTGGAGACCTTCTTCAAAGAAGTAAAAGGCTCGTTAGCTGAAGGAGAGAATGTCTACATCAGAGGCTTTGGATCCTTCATCATTAAGAAGAGAGCAAAAAAGATTGGTCGCCATATTAAACAGAATATTGCTATAGAAATTCCCGAGCATTATATTCCAGCGTTTAAGCCGGCGAAAGTTTTCGTAGAACAAGTGAAGAGTAAGGTAAAGTCCTTACCTAAGGAAAGTTAGAATCTGTAGTACTTACTGTCATCTTTACTTTATAAAGAGTTATGACAAGACAACAGATCACTGTAATCACCCTGGCAATACTCACATTCTTGGTTATGTACTTTGGTTGTGAGACAAAAACAATCGCCCATAAGTCCATTGAAAAGTCAAGGATGTTGGCAGCAGAAGTTACTGATGTTACGCTGCTTATTCAAGAGGCGAAAAAAGAAATGAAGGAGAATCAAATTGTTGAAATTGAACTACTTGAACAAGAAGTAAATCAAACAATAGATAGCTCCAATATTGACATTCTAAAGAAGATAGCAGGTAAATGGTATGAAGTGGGATATCCCGCTATATCGGGCCATTATGCAGAAGAAATTGCAGGCATTGTAAACGATGCCGATTCGTGGTCCATTGCTGGTTCTACTTATGCTATTGGGATGAAGAATGCACAAGATGAAAAGATTAAAATATTTTGTTCAGAAAGAGCTATTTCTTCATTTGAAAACGCTATTTCCCTAGATCCATCAAATGTATTGCACCAGGCTAACTTAGCACTTTGCTACACGGAAAGACCACCATCCGACAACCCAATGAAGGGAATTCAAATGCTCTTAGGTCTGGATGATAAATTTCCAAACAATCCAGTTGTCCTCAATAATTTAGCAACATTAGCGATTAAGACAGGACAATATGACAAAGCTTTAGCAAGGGTCAAATCGGTCCTGCAAGTTGATCCCAAGAACAAAGAAGCCAACTGTCTTTCTGCCATCGTGTACCAAGAAATGGGAGATGCAGAGAAAGCCAGTTATTTCAAAGCGATTTGCGAAAATTAATTTAATTAAAAAATAAAAGGACATAGAATTATGCCATGTGGAAGAAAGCGTAAAAGGCACAAGATTGCCACTCATAAAAGAAAGAAACGTCTGCGTAAGAACCGGCACAAGAAAAAGAATAGATAATTAAAATATAACCTAAAGGCATTGGGGTTTTTGTTGACATAGGAAGAGACACTATACATCAAAATCCCACATTTCTATTTTTCTTCTAGTTGATTGTATTATCACGAATACAAGGCCATGTCATTGGGTCAAAAAACCAACTAATTTTCATGGTAATCCAATCAAAGCGGAAGTCTCGGTTATTGGGCCAATTTCAAGATTGGTGCCCCAAATTGATTTTGCCATTCTTACATGTTTGGCAATCATCAGACCAGGTGATATAAATAAGAATAAACTTTATTCAGACTATCTGTGCTCCTAATTTCAGCAGGTAAACTATTTATTGTTTTTCTACACAGTCGCATGAAGGCCCACTAATCTAAATCTAAAGGTGATCCCCTTTACTTAGCAATCCCAATGCCGTAAAAAGATTAGTGTGGAAAAAGAGTTAATCATCAATTCCACCCCTACTTTAGATGAAATTGCTTTATTGGAAAACTCCAAGTTGGTAGAACTGCATTATCAGAAAAAGAATAACAATTTCAGTGTAGGGGACATATTTCTAGGTAGAATCAAAAGATTGATGCCTGGTTTAAACGCTGCGTTCGTTGATATTGGACACAAAAGAGATGCCTTTCTTCATTATACCGACCTCGGCCCAAAACTAAATTCACTTGCCAAATTCACTGATCACGCCATCAGTAATACCATCAAGACGCATAAGTTAGATGATTTTGAATTTGCGCCCGAAATTATCAAGACCGGCAAGGTTGATCAGGTCCTCAGTAAGCGGCAGCAAATATTGGTACAGATACTCAAGGAACCGATTTCTACCAAAGGTCCTAGACTCAGTTGTGAAATCACTATCCCGGGCAGATTCCTTGTTTTGAGTCCATTCTCCAACGTGGTAGCAGTTTCTAAAAAAATTGCAAGCAGCGAAGAAAGGAAAAGACTCCGTTTATTGGTTGAGAGCATAAGACCTAAAAATTTTGGTGTAATCGTTCGCACTGCTGCAGAAGGAAAAAAAGTGGCGGATTTGCATGAAGAGCTAAAAAACATGGTTTCAAAATGGCAGGACATGTATGGCCAGCTCAACAAATCCAAAGCCCCACTTAAAATATTGAGTGAGCTTGACAAGACCTCCAGCATACTGAGGGATTTGTTGAGTGATTCTTTTAACAGAATCGTAGTCAATGACAAACAACTCTATCAGAATATCAAGTCTTTCCTAGCCTCTTTCGCCCCGGAACAACAAAAGATCTTGAGCTACCATAAGTCTAGTCGCCCGGTATTCGATGCATACGGTGTTACCAAACAAATAAAGGCTTCATTTGGCAAGACAGCCACAATGGGTAGTGGCGCCTATATTGTAATTGAACATACGGAGGCCATGCACGTCATTGATGTGAACAGTGGCCACAAAGTCGGTAGCAAGAGCCAAGAGGAAGCAGTCCTTAAAGTCAATTTGGAAGCAGCAGAAGAAATCGCCCGCCAACTGCGACTTCGGGATATTGGTGGAATCATTATTGTCGACTTCATCGACATGAAAAATACCGACCACAAGAAAGAATTGCTCCGTGCCATGAAACAGGCCATGAAAAAGGATCGAGCGCAACATACCATATTACCACTTAGCAAGTTTGGTCTGATGCAAATAACCCGGCAAAGGGTCCGACCCGAAGTCAAGATCAATACAACAGAAGTTTGTCCGACTTGCAAAGGTACCGGTAAAGCAAATGCAACCATTCTCATCACGGATGATATTGAGAGAGATCTCAACTTCATTGCTCAGTCTCGGCCAAAATCCAAGGTCAAACTGATTGTTCATCCATTTATCTTTGCCTTCCTGAAAAGGGGATTACCAAGTATGCAGATGAAATGGTATTTTAAATTTCACAAGTGGATTAAATTGGAAAACAATTCAGACTATGCACTGACAAGGTATAGTTTCTACGACGAAAATGATGATGAAATACGATTAAACTAAGATGATCAGCTCACTTAGTTTTCATTGTCATCAGCTTGATCGGTTTTCTCTTCCTCCTGATCCGAAAGTTTCTTGTCTTCAACATTTTCGTTGAGAAAACTATTCAATTTTTCCACATCGAGATTAGAGATGATTTCACCAAATTCATTGATTTTAATATCAAAGCCCTTCAAATCGTCATGGACATTGGGATCCTCCTTCTTCATTTTTTTCTTGGCCATACTTTATTTTTAACTTTAAGAAACTAAAATGGCATCGTCGAAGTATTTGTAGGCGTTGTTTAACCGCTTCATGATTTCTGTCTTTCCCAATAATTCCATCATTTCAAAAATAGCTGGCCCCTTCATTGTGCCAGAGACAGCCACTCGAAGAATCGGTAAGACATCCCCAAATTTCAGATTTTCTTCTTCCATGAATTCTACAACCTGATTCTTGATTGCCGTATGAGTAAAATCTGTCAGTTGAGATAGTAGCCCTAAAAGCCTATCAAAAGCTTTCCGACGCTCCGGTTGCCATTTTTTCTTAATTGTTTTTTGATCGTAGGTCTTGACGGGTTCGAAAAAGTAGTAACCGTTTTTAACAAAATCATTGAAAAAAACCACTCTCTCTTTCATTAAACCGCAAAAATCCGCTAGAAATTCATCAGACACATTAAAGCCCTTTGCTTCTACCGTTGGTCTGATTATTTCGGCCAAGATAGCATCATCAGTGGCAATGATATACTGCTGATTGAACCACCTGGCTTTGTCAAAATCAAAACGAGCACCTGCCTTGCTAATTTTCTCGATAGAAAAGTGTTCGCATAGTTCTTCCAGAGAAAATATTTCTTGTTCGGTACCGGGGTTCCAACCAAGAAAGGCCAAAAAATTAATGACGGCTCTGGCATCAAACCCAAATTCTCTAAAGCCACTGAAAGAATCCTCTGGTGTCTCCCCTTTCCAAGATAAAGGAAAGACTGGTATTCCCAATTTGTCACCATCACGTTTACTAAGTTTACCTTTGCCATTAGGTTTCAGTATTAGTGGTAAGTGAGCAAATTGTGGAATTTCATGTCCCCAACCTAACCCATTGTATAAAAGAATATGATGCGCAGTACTTGGCAGCCATTCTTCTCCACGTATAACATGACTGATTTTCATCAAATGATCATCGACAATATTTGCCAAATGATAGGTCGGCATACCATCTGCTTTGAACAAGACCTTATCATCTAGCTCGTTAGTCTGAAAACTAACCTTTCCGCGTATCAGATCATTCACTTCTACTACCTGATCTTGCGGTACTTTTAACCGGATCGTATAAGGAGTGTCACTCGCCAACAACCGCTTGGTCTCTTCCGCTGAAAGCGATAGACTGTTTCTCATTACAAGTCTCGTAGTTCCATCGTACTTAAAAGTATGATTGCCCTTTTCTTTTTGTTGCTGACGCTCCGAAGTCAATTCTTCTGGAGTGTCAAAGGCATAATACGCATGTCCCTTTTCAACTAGTTCCAAAGCATAGCTTTTATACAAATGTTTTCTTTCCGATTGTCGGTAAGGACCATAATCTCCACCGGTTGCTGGTCCTTCATCCAACTTAATACCACACCATTCCAACGATTCTCGGATGTATTCCTCTGCACCGGACACGAAACGATTTTGATCTGTATCTTCGATCCTCAATAAAAATTGGCCGTTATTTTTCCGGGCAAACAGATAGTTGTATAGGGCGGTCCTAACTCCACCAATATGAAGAGCTCCGGTAGGACTAGGAGCAAACCTTACTCTAACTTGGTTCATATTCCTTTGATTTATTCCCTTTCTGGGAGGTCGGAATTTATGCTATACATTTAAATATTACAAATTTTTTTTGACTCAGGGCAGCAAAACTCAAATTAAGTCGTTATGTATATTAATAGGTGAATTTTCTTTATCGACCAGATCCATTTTATTGCTACTCAGTAAGAGTGCGCCGCAACCCCAGTTAAGACAATGTATGGACCCGTATTAAGGTCTTACTATTGTTTCTCGACTAGATATGTCTGAGAAATAGGTAGAATGCTTTCGAATCCTTGAACATTTCAAAATATAGACCATGTATTTAGTAAAGACGCCTCATTTCATTCAAAGTCTGTTTCCAAACTTTACCTGGAAAATCCCCACAAATGAAAAAGTGATTTATCTGACATTTGATGATGGGCCCATTCCTGAAGTCACTCCGTGGGTATTAGAACAACTCAGAAATTACGACGCGAAAGCCACCTTTTTCTGTGTGGGAGAGAACATCAAGAAACATCCCGACATCTTTCATTCGTTGTCCGAGGAAGGGCATTCCATCGGCAACCATACCTTTAACCACCTAGACGGGTGGGCCACCGATAATATCAAGTATTTTCACAACATTAGAAGAAGTGCCAAAGTTACCCAAACTTCTTTATTCCGGCCGCCATACGGAAAATTGAAGCCAAAGCAAGTACAATTTCTTCAGAGACATTATCGCATCGTTATGTGGGATGTTTTGAGTGGCGATTTTGACAAAGACCTCAGCGAAAAAGCTTGCTATGATAACGTCATTAACAATACATCTCCTGGTTCTATCGTAGTTTTTCATGACAGCATAAAGGCAGAACGCAATCTAAGGTTCTGTTTGCCGAAAGTACTTGAACATTTCTCTAACTTGGGATACACTTTCGATAGACTTAACGAACAATCTCCCATCAACAAAAAGTCATTTGACAAGAAGATCGCTTAATTAACCGTTCTTCTTTTTAACATAGGAGCTTTTGCATTTTTGTCTAAATAATTGGATTTTGTTTCCGGAATTTTGCACCTTAATTGAGCAAAAATTGTTTATAAGTTGTAAAATCAGGATTCGATGGAAAATCCATATAGTGAATATAAGCACAAGTTTTCGGTAGCTAGGTTTTGGAAAAAACTGGTTCGCGTTTCTAAACGGCTTGGTGTAAAAGCTGTTTATTCGTGTCTATTGCTGTTTTATGCCTACAAAAGAAAAGAAACTCCTTCCTGGGCAAAGAACATTGTCCTGGGCACCCTGGGATACTTTCTTTCACCAATCGATCTCGTTCCGGATCTCACACCGATTATTGGTTACACAGATGATATTGGCGTACTTAGCTTTGGTGTTATAACCATTGCTGCTTACATCGATGAAGAAGTAAGAAAGAAGGCTCGAAAAAGTGTTTCAAAATGGTTTAAGAATTATGATGCTTCAGAATTAGAGGAAATCGATCAACAATTGAAATAAATCATTTTCCACATTTTTTTCCACACTTGTTAATTATCATTTATTCAAAAAAAATCTCTGTCTCAAGAAGACGGATAAAAGTATTAATGCCCCTGCCTGGTGAAGAACACCTAGTCCTACCGGTATTTGGCCGATGCAATGAACTACTGTCAAGATACCTAATAGAGCCTGTATTAGTACCGCAACCACCAGGAAGTACTGTCCAATTCGAAAACTCGGCAATGATGTTTCCTTCAATCCACGATAAACAAACCAACAAACCAACAAGACAAGTAAGTAGGCTGTATTTCGGTGAAAAAATTGAATAAATGCCGGCATAAAAGGGGAACTGTCATAAGCCAAGAAGTTTTCCACATTCCACATATCGATGTTTAGCAGGACATCGGGTATGAAACTTCCGTTCATATCCGGCCAAGTTGGATACACCAAACCAGCCTTCATTCCCGATACAATACCTCCCATAACAATTTGTATTGCAAGAAGTACTAAGATAACATTACTCCACTTCCGCAGAAAAGGATTACGGATAGGAGGAGGGCCCGGACGAAAGACATTTAATGTCGTCCAAAACAAATAACTATACAAAATCAAAGCCAAAGACAAATGCATGGTCAACTTGTAAGCATTTACCCAAGGACGATTGATCAATCCGCTGGCGACCATTATCCAGCCAAATGATGCAACCAATGCAGCAAGGAGAAACACAACTATTAGTCGAATCAGCAAACGTCTATCAAACTGTTTGGTAATCCAAAAAAGAACAAAGGGAATCAAGAAGACCATTCCCATCGTCCTAGCCCAAAGTCGGTGGATATACTCCCAAAAATAAATGAATTGAAATTCCCCCATTGTCATTCCCTCATTGATTTTCTGATACTGCGGTGTGGCTTTGTATAGATCAAAGGCTTCTTCCCATTGTGAGGCATTTAGAGGGGGTATGGTGCCCAGAACTATCTCCCACTTGGTAATGGATAGCCCAGAACCCGTTAAACGCGTAATACCACCTATAACAACTTGAAAAAAGATCATAACTAATCCGGTGATTAACCAAACTTTAATCCATCGACTGTATTCAAATGATTCACTTCTTTTGCTAGTCATAAATCAAATTTATTTTGCTTGAATAGATTCCTGTTGAAAAGTCAACAAATAAGCTCGACAATGCCTTCTGATGGTTTATAGACATTGGACAGCAGTACATTTTGATTTAGCTTAGCCAACAAAATTAGGGTGTTTTGAAATTTCAAAATCAAACAATTCAGTAATATTGTATTAATAATGGTTCTAAATAAATTTTAAAAAATTCCCTTATTATTATTACTGCTGTTAGTTCGTGGAAAAAGACTTGTGTTAATTTTTTGTAATCTCAGTTTTTCCTAAATATTAACACATTTCCACACGATGTAAACAGTTTTTTATCAATACGTACTCATCCCTGATTTTTTCTGGCTGTCGTCACAAATCATTGTAAAATAATAAATTATGTCTTGCCTAAAACTTCGTTTTCATAGTATGAGACCGAAGGGCACTTCTACCTTCTTAGTTTCTCACACTACAGTTAATAACTTTCTAGTTTAAAAGTTTAGACGGCTCAAAATGTTGATTTCTTCGAATTTTATGTCAAATTAAAATTCAATTCTGTACATATCTTCGGTGTTAAATGTAACTTTTTTATATGTATTGAGTTCGATGTGGAAAGTTGTGGAATAATCAATGAGATATCCACGACCATCCACAAAAAAAGTGTGGAAAACCAATAGACCTATTTATTTGGTTATTAGATGTTTGTCTAGCGAGCCGAAAATAGATGTTTAGAACCCTTCGGTAGGCGAATATTTACTGCTAGAGTACGACCGGATTAGATCCATTTAAAGGATTTTGTTTAAAGATGATCACAAAATTTTGGAATAAGGAAGGTAAGATTCTTTGAAATGAAGAAGGAAATACAAAGAAGTGATGAATTGCCATTGCCATCAGATCCAGGTCTTCCAATGGCAGGTTAATCCATCTTTGTATTGCATCAAGGTTAAAGCCACTGATTTCTTCTAGCTTTTCCCAAGTAGAGCCTGGTAATTTTGGGTAAGGCTCATTGGGATAGGTTGTTACAAAGACCTTTGCATATTCGTATAAAGGTAGGCTTACATAGTCCTTGCTGTGAAAAAAAGCAGTCGCTACCTGTTGAGCAGCAAACAATACCACACCATCTTCCACAAAGGTTTCTGATGCATGATAAAACTTCGGATACTGAGGAGAAGGAAAAGGCTTGGGGTAAAGTATGACTTTTTCAAAGTCCTTGAAAAGGAATTTTTTGTATCCAAACGTTAATCGGACGGCATCCGCTGCAATCATCCCTTTTAGATCCTCTGGCACACTATCGTCCATGGCTTGGGTCATGAAGTCATTGCCCTCCATGAACAAAGCAGTTCGATCGCGAAATCTGGCTTTATTCTCCAGAGAAAGTCCCTGATAGTATTCGCAGTTACGTTGGAGGATTTGCAGAAGCGGTGGATCTAATTTAGGGGGATACCTTAGGTACCACCACCAATTGATTTGAGGGCTTAACGTCCAAATAATAGCGAGGATGATGACGGGCCCGATCAAATAGGTTGAATAAGCTGTGTCGTATTCCCAGGTTATATATAACAGGTAAATTACCAATATTATAAACGGTAATGAAAGAATTCGTGCCAGCATATTCTGTAATTGTTGGAATAAATGTTGGTAACTAATCTATTGTGCACAAAATCAGACGTATACAAATAAATCAGTAAACCATATTGGATGGTTGCTTGCCTAATTTTTAGCAATGTAAATATAAGAATCTGAAATAATTTCAAAAAATTGGATGTTCCCTCTTGTGGAATCCAAAAATTAAAAATAAATTTGCAACCGCTCTAAGGAGCACGGGCAATACAAAGTCCACGGTGGGGTAGCTCAGTTGGTAGAGCACAGGACTGAAAATCCTGGTGTCGCTGGTTCGATTCCTGCCCGCACCACAAAGGGGGAAAGCAACTCTGTTTTTCCCCTTTTATTTTTTATCAGAATCAATTACTCTCGTAAACGTATTACACAACCGAATTATTTAAATCAAGAGCCAAAACGGGCTCTGCTTTTGAAGAAAAAAGAATAATTCCTATCTTTCGAATACAATTTTGAATAACTTCTGTCAATGAATACCTATTACTTGCTGCATCATCATCGTCATATAGTAACTAGATCACTAGGCAAATGGTGTTAAAGCAGTAATTTTCCTTAACTATAAAAGAGGTTTACCATTTTGCCGGTAAACCTCTTTTGTTTTTAAACCAAGAAAACAACCATGGCCAATTTAAAAATTGCAGTTCAAAAATCAGGTCGCCTCCTAGATGGTTCTATTGCCTTACTTAAAGAATGTGGTATTAAGATCGATAATAAGAAAGATCAATTAAAGGCACAGGCCAGTAATTTTCCATTGGAGGTTTATTATTTGCGGAATTCAGATATTCCAGAGTACGTAGAAGATGGCATTGCAGACATCGCCATTCTTGGTGAAAACACGGTCGTAGAAAAACAAAAGGATATTGAAGTAGTCATGCGCTTAGGCTTTTCAAAATGCCGTGTTTCACTAGCTGTTCCCAAAAACGTTGAATATCGTGATCTGAGTTATTTCAATGGTAAGCGCATCGCTACTTCCTATCCGAATACCCTTCGCATGTTTCTGGAAAAAAAAGGCGTAGAAGCCGACATTCATCTGATTTCCGGATCCGTCGAAATTGCTCCTAACATAGGACTAGCTGATGGTATCTGTGATATTGTCAGTTCCGGAAGTACACTATTCAAAAATGGCTTGGAGGAGAAAGACATCATTATGAAATCCGAAGCTTGTCTGGTAAAGAATAGAAAGATTACTCCTGAACAACAAGACCTATTGGATAGCATTATCTTTCGAATTAAGTCAGTATTAGCTGCCAGAGATACCAAGTATCTTTTGCTAAACGCTCCTAATGAACAGGTCAATAGCATCATAAAATTGTTACCAGGTATGAAAAGCCCAACGGTCATGCCACTAGCCCAACCAGGGTGGAGTTCCATTCATACTGTGATTAATGAAAATCGCTTCTGGGAAATTATCGATACCCTTAAAAAAAGTGGAGCAGAAGGAATTCTGGTAATCCCCATCGAAAAAATGATTTTGTGAGAAAATTAATATGAAATGAGCATAAACTTCTTTGAGTCCATCTTCTGCACATGATTAAAATAAGTTTATGTGAAACCGAAAGTTCACGAACATCATAGATCATCAATTCGTGAGTAAAACGAAGTGGTTACATTTGTTTAGAAATTTTTCAATCACTTCGTTTTCAAATTTTTGTAAAAAATTTAAACAAGTGAAAAATTATGAAAGTGCTGATGAATCCCGATCGATTGGAATGGCAAGATTTGAGTAAAAGGCCGGAATTCGATACGCGAATGCTTTCGGAAAAAGTTGGAAAGATATTGCATGCAGTAAAGGAAGAAGGCGATATTGCAATTGCGCGTTATACTGAGCTTTTTGACCAGATCAATCTCGATTCGATTCGAGTAACAAAGGAGGAGTGGGAGGCCTGTGAAGATCAACTTGATGATGAATTGAAGAGGGCGATTGCTATTGCCCGAAAGAATATAGCCCGCTTTCACGAACAACAAAAAGAGCTTCCTAAAAAGG
>JANQRV010000627.1 GCA_028284395.1 Saprospiraceae bacterium | reverse complement strand
ATGCCGTTTCGCCACGAATTGGTCCAGTTGTTATCGGAAAATTTTTGTTCAAGCCAGACAGCTCCCCGGGTTCCACGCTCGGTAAAGGCATTTTTGTAGAGAATCAACGGTAGTTTATTATTGGGAATCTTGCCGTCGTCCTCGAAAAACAATTGCTGTGGATCGTTGGTCATGGAAAACATTGTTGTCGGAAGGAAGATGGCCATACCGGCCAGTCCTGCCGCTGTCATAAATTTTTTGCGATTCATATTGTTGTGCTTCTGATATTGCTCGCTAAGGTTCTCTTTCTGCAAATTTGATAAATATATCCTTGTTCCTCAATGATGTTCATCAAATAGGTTGCCGATCTTTATCTCACTTTCTCAAAATGAACGGGATTTGACCCGCAAAAGGACGGGAAGTATTTTGCGCTTCTCCGGTGGATGTCGTCATCTTGGAATCAAGAAAAAACTCCATGGTATATGAAAAATAACACAGTCATTCGCAGCTTATTTATCTTAATGCTGTTCAGTTTCCGGTCTTATGGCCAAGAAGCTGTCATTCCTTATGGAAACAATCCTGATGTAGGAAAATACCTGCAAACCGAGGATGCCAAAATCTACTACGAAGTTTATGGGGTAGGAGAACCGCTTCTACTATTACACGGAGGTTATTACGGCTACATCGACGAATACAGCCAGTACCTTCCGGAATTGAGTAAACATTTCAAAGTAATTGCCGTAGGCACCAGGGGACATGGAAAATCGGAAATTGGTACCGCAACCTACTCGTACCATCTCTTTGCCCAAGATGCACTCAAGGTACTGACTCAGGAAGGACACGAAAAGGCTATGGTAATGGGATTTAGTGATGGTTCCATTACCGGATTGATTCTCGCGGCCAGGTATACGGATCGGGTGGACCGATTGGTGAGTATGGGCGGTGCTTTAGGGGTTCATGCCTATCGCAAGGAGGCTTTGCAGCAAATCTGGGAAATGGAAGGGGCTAATGAACTCAAAAACCTACATCCGTTCATGAAGGAAAGACAGCAATTGATGCCGGAACCGGAAAGGTTTGCGGAATGGGTCGATAAATTAAAGCGGGCCTGGTTGGAACCGGTTTGGGTGACCAAGGAACAAGCTGCTAACATCAAATGCCCGGTGTTGATTGTCGGAGCCGACCGCGATCAATACATTCCGGCCGGATCCCTGGTGGAAACACAAGAGGCCATTCCCAATGCTCAATTGTTGATCCTTCCCAACAGCGGGCACGTGTCCTTGATATTAAATCCGGAGATGTTGAAGTTATTTGTCATTCCATTTTTAAGCGAGGAGTGAGGTCGATCTGCACAATAGACAGTCGGTGAAACCCCCGCAAACTGCCGAAACTCCTTGATGAAATGAGCCTGGTCATGAAACTGGTAATCCGAGACGAATTGCATCCAATCAGGATGGAGCTGGCCATCGAGTTCCTGGAGAATATGCTTAAACCGCGTCAGTTGGGTGAACTTTTTTGGCGGGAGGCCAATGTACTTTAGAAACCACCGTTCCAGACTCTTGTAACTTACCTGCAGCTGTTCTCTCAATTCCTGTATGGAGACCAGGCCCCGATGCTGCTCGATCAGGGCCATGGCGAATTCGAAGCGATGATGCCGCGATGCACCTTGGTAGAGTCCGATCAGAAACCGCTCCAATAACGCAATGCGTTGTTCTACGAATGGATCTTCCGCCAATTGTTCGTGTAATAGGGACATCTCCTCGCCAATGATTTCGGCCAGCGGTAATTGATTGTTGAAGGCCAGTCGTAAAGGGGTATCGGTCAAGGGATAGATGGCGTTTGGCCGAAATCGAATGTTCAATAGTTGCAGCCGGGTGCCGGAAAGCAAGATGCGATAGTGTTTATCGAACTGGCCTACCAGTACGGAAGGCTCCAGTTGAAAGGCAGGAGTTTCTTCAAAAGCAATGCGAATTTGACCATCGAAGATGAACAAAATATCGACGATCGTTCTCGGAAAGTCCTGCATCGTTAATTCGGACAGTTCGCCCGGTATCAAATCCCAGATGCGATAGTATTCAATGTACGGCCGAAGGGCATCCGAAGGATAATAGATCTCCCCGATTTCGCCCAGGTGGGATGCTGAATTTTTCGATTGAATTTCCTTCATGATCTTTGTTGTTAAAGAAATGATGCCCACTTTAGCCGCTACATTACATAGATTGGGAGAATCACAGCTTACCCCTATCTACAAGGTAAGAATCTATCATACCTTATTTACAACAGTCCAATTTTTACAATGAATGGTTGGTCAGATCTCTTTAATTGCAGAGAAATCACGCAATAAACATCAAAAAAAGATCTATGAAGAGCAAATTCTTAATCACCTTGTTGGCTGTATTAATGTCTTTTAACGCCTCTTGCGACCAGGAGGATTCCCCCACCATGATCGAACCGGAAGTCCGTGAGGCAACAGAATTGTCGCAATACGTTACGGTTAGCGACGGCACCAGACTTGCCGTTTCGGTCTATTTGCCGGAGGATCTTAAAACCGATGAAAAAGTACCAACCCTATTTGTGCTAACGCGTTACGGACGGGTGGGTGAAGTCAATGGAATATACCGGGCTTTTACCCAGCGCGGTTACGCCGTAT
The DNA here is from genome assembly GCA_028284395.1 of Saprospiraceae bacterium. Lineage (GTDB taxonomy): Bacteria > Bacteroidota > Bacteroidia > Chitinophagales > Saprospiraceae > JANQRV01. Next base: position 2,284 of record JANQRV010000627.1, on the reverse strand, counting down.
TAAGTGCCGATGTACGGGGATCTTCCGCTTCGTTCGGGAGGAGACCGGGGGAGTACAGTCCTACTGAAGTGCAAGACGCCAAGGATCTGGTCGACTGGGCCGTCGGGCAGGATTGGTGCGACGGCAACATTGGGGCGTTCGGCGTATCTTATACCGGTACCACTGCGGAGTTGCTGACGGCTACCGGGCATGAGGCCGTAAAAGCAGTTGTACCCGGCTGGTCGGACTTCGACGTCTATGATAGCCCCGTGCGCCCTTTTGGGGCACTGGCATCGGGCTTTATCTCTACCTGGAGTGAGTATGTCGGTGCGATTGATCAAGGACACGGAGCGACAAAGGTTGCGGAAGACTCCGACGGGTCGTTGCTCGAGCAAGCCATTGGCGAGCACGCCGCTAACCAGAACATCTTCGAAGCGGTTCGTACCGGTCTTTACAAGGATTCTAAAATGGGCGAATTTACTTATCAGGAGTCCTGCCCGTTGTATTGGAAGAAGGAAATTGAAGCCTCGAATGTGCCCATGCTGGTCTTTGCCAGCTGGTTGGATGCCGGTTCGGCCGAAGGTGCTTTGCGACGGTTTCAACATTTCTCAAATCCGCAAAAGCTGATCATTATGCCGGACAATCACGGAGCCAATAGCCATGCCAGCCCCTATAAAGTTGAAAATAGTGCCGTTGCACCCTCCATGTCCGGAGCCGAAGTGGTCCGCCTACACCTGGATTTTTTTGATACCTATCTCAAGGGAGAAGACAAGGGGGTCGATGCCTGGCCCGCCATCCGCTATTACAACTTTTCGGAAGAAGCTTATCAATCCACAGCAGTGTGGCCGCCCGCTGGAATCAATATGGAAAAGTATTATTTTGGAGCCAATGATCAATTAACGACATCGACTCCCACGTCAACGGAAGGTAAAGACCAATACGCCGTAGACTTTTCGGTATCAACCGGTGTTCAAAACCGCTGGACGACGCAATTGGGCGAGGACATTGCCGGTCTGCACGACCCCGGCGCCATGGACGCGAAAATGCAAACCTATACCTCAGTGCCTCTGGAATCGGATCTTCAACTTTCGGGTACGCCCGTCGTCCGTCTGCACTTGGCGAGCACGCATGAAGATGGCTTGGTCATGGTTTACCTCGAAGATGTCGACGAGAATGGACAGAGCCGCTACCTGACGGAGGGCGGATTGCGACTGATTCACCGGAAGGAAACGCAAAACCCGTTTAGCGGGGAAGAACCCTACCACTCATTCCTGGAGGCGGATGCTGCTCCCATGCCGGTCGATCAGGATGTGGCGGTCAATTTCCATTTGTTGCCGACCTCGGTCTTGCTCAAAGCCGGACATCGGATCCGGATTGCAATTGCGGGAGCGGACAGTCCGGTTTTTGATCGCATTCCGGAGCAAGGTGATCCGGTTTGGGAGATCAATCGAAGTGCTACTTATCCATCGTTGGTGGAGTTGCCCGTCAGGAGATGATCCTACTTTAAGGATCTACGTCGCTCCACAGGAATTCCAATTCAATGTTGTATTGTTTTTCCAAGGATTTAATTTTCGGCCGTAGTTTTTCTCTTTCTTGGAGGGTTTGTAGATAAGCTACTTCGGGCGAAAGAAAGATCTTCAGTGAACTATTGTCGTTGTAAGCTAAAACGATGTACCGGCCGTCGGCAGAGAAAGTGGCGGGAATGGGATTGATCGAATCAAGTGACTGATCGAGTAAGAGGTCTCCCGCCATATCCCACAACCTGACTTTGCCGTCGTTGCTGGTCGTCAAAATGAGATCTCCCTTTGCAGAGATTTTAGTAGACAAGACCGGTGAATCGTGTTTCAGTGTTTGGAGCGGTGCTCCGTCAAGGCTCCATATCTTTACGAGACCGTCTTTTGAAGAAGTCATAATATGTCCGTTTGCTTCATCTAAGTGCAGCGAAGTAACGTTGTCATCGTGCTGTAATGTTGACAATAGCTGTCCCTGCAAATTCCAAAGCTGCACGACGTTGCCGGAAGTTTGTGCTACGAGCGTGCTGGTGCCGGGTAGGAAACGGGCGATTTTGACCCTCGCATCGCAGGTGATCGTAGAGATGAGATTGCCGCTTAGATCGAACATGCGAATGTTTTCATCGAAGGCTGTCACAATGATTCGATCGCCTTCCGGGGCAAAAAAAGCGGATCGTAACAGGGTATTTGCAAGATTGATATTGCCGGAGGGTTCTCCCGTAGGACTCCAAATCCGAATTTGATTTTCCGAGGAGCGTGTCAGAATGTAACCTTTTTTTGAAAAATCCCCATCC
>JANQRV010000563.1 GCA_028284395.1 Saprospiraceae bacterium | reverse complement strand
ATCAGCGTAGCCATCGTCGCTGTCAGGGACGCCGACCGTACCGGTGATGCTTCCACGCAGATTTTTCCAGTCTTTTAATTTGCCATCGATTTGGATCTTACTGCCGGTTACCGGCAAAACCTGGTGCTCATTGGGGAAGGCATTGTAGTTGCGGACCCAGACAAAGTCTTCTCCGACGAATTCGGCACGGGTGCGAATCGGGCGGGCTTTGGGGTCGATTGTGCCGGTCATTTCCACGGGCACGGCGATGGTCTTCGATTCTTTGGGACCCACGGTTTCTTCTACGATGCCCTGACTCGGTTTGGCGTAGGCAGCGTTTCGCAGCGATAATTTGATGTCTCGAGGTTGGTCATCCGGATTCGTCACCAGGAATTGAATTTCCTTTATTTTGCCATTTTCGGCGAAAACGGGCAATTGTCTGACCGGTATTTGGGCGTCGTAGGTTTTAGACTTGACCAATTGGTCTTCGGTATAAACACTTTTGTCGTAAACGCCATCGAGCAGGACGTTGGCGTAATAGGGACCATCCTCGGTCATGGTAATCCACATGAAGTGATCGAACTCTCCCAGCCGGGGGCCTCTCATGCCACTGACACCGCCCATCGTGGCCAGGGTGAAGTAATCGCTTCGATTTCGCTTGTAGAGCGTATAGCGGTGGTAGTGACCGGTGAAGACACTGTGTTTTCGGTCCTCCAGCATCTTTTCGACTTTCAGCCAGTTTTTGGCGTTGTCGCGTACCCAAAGCGGCTGGTGCATGAATACCATGGTCCATCTTACATCCGGATATTTTTCTAGAACCTTTTGAATGTAGGCCAGTTGTTCTTCGCCGATGTCCGGATTGCGCAACCGCGTGGCGCCGTCTTCGGAATTGAGACATAGAAAGAGAACGTCTTTATAGAGGAAGTGATAAAATTCCGCCCCGAATTTTTCTTCCCACATATCGGCCATGACCTGGTTGGTGTAGTCGTGGTTTCCGGCCACGTAAAAGAAGGGCATCTCAAACTGATCGATGAAACCTTCAAACTCCGCCCATTCCTTATTCAATTGATCGATGTCTTCGGTATATCCCTCGATTAGGTCGCCGACACTCAGGACGAATTCGGGTTGGAGCAAATTGATTTTACGGACGCCTTTTTCAAAAATCCCCGGCCGGTGACCGCCGGTGCGGTCCGTTACGACTACGAACTGGAAATTATCGTCGTTGACCTCCAGTGATGTCCAGGGTTTGTTGTTGCTTTTAATATCTTCGGGAATGATCTGATCTTGGGCTTGCATGAAACTGCAGATTCCCAACAAAAAGAGGAGTTGTATGTATTTCATAGTGTTGATTTTTTGGGGAAAGTACTTAATTTGAGTTAATTGTAGATTAAACCAATTCCAAGAATCCTTAACATGCGACTCTGGTGTATTATTTTAACGGATATTGGGAGGTAACACAAAAATGATCCAGTTGATGAGAAATTTGTTTCCAATCTTTCTATTGATGTGGCTTTCTGTCGGTGCATACGGGCAGCAAGCACCCAATATCATTTTCCTTTTGACCGATGACCTTCGTTGGGATGCGTTGGGATATATGGGCAATGAATTTGTCATAACGCCAAACATTGACCAAATGGCTGCAGCTGGAGTGACTTTCCAAAATGCCTACCATACTTCTCCGATTTGTATGCCCAGTCGGGCCGGCATTATGTTGGGGGCTTATCTCGGGACGCATTCATCGGGTTTTGACCGACCTACGAATCGGGTGATCACGCGACAGGAATTCGAAAAATCTTATCCGGCATTGTTGCGGAAGGCAGGTTACTATACCGGTTTCATCGGTAAATTCGGTTTTGCGGTGAGAGGAGATCAAAAGGAATTGAACAACCGGTACCAGGATCGCAGCGAAAACCTGCCGGCGAATCAATTCGATCAGTGGTACGGATTTCCGGGGCAGGGAGCCTATTTTCCGAAAGACGATGGCACCTTCAATGGCTACGAAAATAAGTGGTCAGCGAAGCATTTGAATGAATTCATGGGGTTTCAAGCCATTGATTTTATTGAAAAAGCGGGCGATCGTTCCTTTTGTTTATCGATTAGTTTTAAGGCACCGCATGCACCTTTCACACCGGAGCCGGATCTACGCAAGCAATACGATGCCATGGAAGTCCCCAGGATGGAAAATGACGATCCGGCATTTTTCGGACGGCTGCCCGAACCGGTAAAGAGCCAAAGCCGCAATGCCGCCTGGTATTTCGGTACTACCAAATCTTATCGAAAGGACTGGCATCTGGAAAAGGAGGAGATATATCAGGCCTTCATAAAGAATTACTATGCCTTGATCTCCGGAGTGGATAGGGTGGTGGGCCGGATTCGAGAGACTTTGGAAGAGAAGGGTATTGCAGGTCAAACCATTATCGTATTGACCTCCGATAATGGGTTTTTTTGTGGCTCCAGGCAATTGACGGGCAAAGCTTTGTTGTACCAGGAGTCGATCCGGGCACCAATGGTTGTTTTTGATCCCCGCTTGGCCGCCGCGGATCGTGGCCGGAAGGAAGTTGGATTAATTTCACACATTGATATTGCGCCGACAATACTGGACCTGGCCGGACTGAAGAAACCGCGCTCCATGCCGGGCAAAAGTTTTGTTCCACTTTTGAGCAGGCAAAGGGAGTCGATTCACCGCTTTGTCTTTGGCGAAAACAATTTCAACAATGGGTTGCCCTCGGCAGGCGAGGTGGAGGACCCTTCCCAATACCAATCCATCCGATCCAAGTTCGTTCTGACCGAAACCTACAAATACATCCGCTATCAAGAATGCAATCCGGTGATTGAGGAATTGTGGTCACTGCAGGACGATCCCCTGGAGACGAAAAACCTGATACGCGATCCGGCCTTTAGATCTGTGGCCCGAAAGATGCGGAAGAAGCTGGATGCCTTTGAGCGCAAGTATGTGCTTTACCGGTAGCAGTCATTACGCATACACATGATCGTGCAAGCGCTGCAAGACGGTTTGTTTGTACTCGGTGTCGATCAGGATAGAAATATTGTATTCGCTCCCTCCCAAGGAGATCATCCGTATTGGCAGGTCTTTTAGTGGTTCTAAGACCTCTACTGCTCCAACATCTGTTTTACGAAAACGACCCACCATACAAACGATGGTTTGGTTTTTATCAACTTCGACTACGGTGGCAATTTGCTTTAATTCTTCCGCGATGATATCCAGGTAGGTATCGTTGTCGATGGTCAAGGACACGGCCACTTCGGAGGTTGTGATCATATCAATTGGCGTCTGGTACTTTTCGAAAATCTCAAAGATTTTTTTCAAAAAACCGTAGGCCAGCAACATTCTGGAAGATTTGATCTTGATGGCAATGATGCCGTCTTTTGCGGCGATGGCCTTCACTACATTGTTGGAAGCAATTTCCTGGGAATTGATCGTTGTGCCCTTGGCCGATGGGTTCATCGTATTGAGGAGACGGACGGGGATGTTGGATTTTTGGGCGGGAATGACACTAAAGGGGTGCAGAATCTTGGCGCCAAAATAGGCCAGTTCTGCTGCTTCGCTGAAGGACAATTGCTCAATCGACCTGGTATTGTCTACGAACCTGGGATCGTTGTTGTGGACGCCGTCGATATCGGTCCAGATCTGGATCTCTTCGGCTTGAATGGCCGCTCCGATCAATGCCGCGGAGTAATCACTTCCGCCCCGGCGCAGATTGTCGATTTGACCCGATTCATTCCGGCAAATGTAACCCTGGGTGATGAAGAGCGGAAAATTTGCGGAGTCTTTCAAGATTTGATTTAGTTTTCCCTTTATGTACAGTTCGTCGGGGTGGCCGGATTGGATCCGCATGAATTCCAGGGCCGGAAGCAGGGAAGAGCTGATGCCCTGTTGGCGGCAATATAAATCGAACCATTGGGTTGACATTAATTCCCCCTGGGCTAAGATGATTTTTTCCTGTACGATGTTAAAGGTCTGATGCTGAAAAGACCGCAAAATAGTCAGGGATTCATCGATGACGCGTTTCCCCTCGGCAAGGAATTCCGGTTTTTCAAAGAGTTCTTCGACAAATGCCAAACAATCTCTCTCGAGGCGATCGATCTTTTCCTGACCAAAGGCCGGGTCCTTTTCGTGATAAAAAGACTGGGCGATGGATACCAGCTTATTGGTGGTACCGGAAGTTGCAGATAGAACTACAATTTTTTGACGGCCATCGTGGACGATTTGTGCCACTTCTTTCATTCTTTGAGGTGTGCCGATGGAGGTACCGCCAAACTTAAGTACTAGCATGGATGCATGGATTTAATTCTAAAATTGCGCACAAAGGTAATTTAGTTTTTTTATCCGGGTAGGGATTTTTTTGAACCTAAGACTCAAAATCATGTCTACTTTTTCGCAAATTAGCCCGCTGCTGCTGGCTGCATTCCTCTTTTCTACTGCGATGGAGTACCAGTTTTCGATTGGCTTAGCGTCTTTTTCGCGTCTTGGTATAGAAATTGGCCATCGGCAAATCTACCACCAAAGATACATTGAAGCGAATGGCATTGGCCTTTTCTTCGTTAATGGTCCGCAGCTTCGGGCTTACCTGGACCCCCGCCATCAAGGTAAGGGGAACGTTGGGGAAGCCATGACCGTAGAGCACGCCCGGGGAAAAGATCTGTTGGAAACCAACGTCCTGCGGCAGTGCTTCGTCCGTATTGTCTAACCGGAAGAGGACGATGGCTCCCAGGTCAATCAGCGGGAAGAACAGACTGCCCGAATGGCCACCCAGGAATTGAGAATCTCCAAATTTATTGGCTCTTTCTACCCGCTTGCGGTAAATGGGGTCGGAGTGATATCTCAGACCATCGATCTGGGATTTGTAGCCCCAGCTGAACGCCAATCCAACGGGTGCGGTAAAACCAAAATTGGGGGCCCAGGCTTCTCCGGAAGAATTGCTGGCGAGTTCATAACCTGCCGTTAACCCGGGG
>JANQRV010000554.1 GCA_028284395.1 Saprospiraceae bacterium | reverse complement strand
TCCCGGGTGGAGGGGCCTGGGATTTCTCACATCCGGGAGTATCGTATTTTGCACCACCATCATTCTGGCATTGTGCCATTTGAATAGTTGCTGAAGGATCAGCTTTTTTCTGCCCACATTCAGGGCATTTGTTCACGGTTTTACTTTCGCGATCGTTTTTAATTTGAGAGCCATTCCCTTCCACTTTCATTTGTTTGGACTGCTCTTTTTCCTTCTCTTCGCAAGCTTTGCACTTCCTCTGGGTCACTGTACCCTTGGAAAGTCCACTTTTACCATTGGCAACGGTAGAAGCGGAATCATACCCCGAACCTGCTGTCCCTTCTTTCGAAGACCAATTCTTCAACAATCTGCCTTGCCTAGGAAAGTCGTTAAAAAATAAATCGGGTTTAAACGGATGAAGAGCATTGGGCCTGAATTGCTTTGAGGTTTTAAGCGGTGCACTATTCATGATCTCTGGCATTTAATGATGAGTAGGGACAGTAATTTTTAACAAACGATAACTTCCCAATTCAACCGGGTAATCCTGTAGCGTATCCGTAAATTGGGCATGAACTAATTTTTCTTTTGAGAAGTTCACTGCAACCGAACCCTCGATCAGTGCGGGGTACCTGAAAGCCTGAATTAATGGCTGCTTGTTGATTCTAACTTCATTGGTAACGACACAATGGATCATCAAGACATCCTTAACTTCCTGGTCAACAGTAGCAATTCGCAATCCATTTAATTTTAGTTTGGCCGATGGTCCGAGTAAAATGGCCTGAAAGGATTGCATTCCCTGGAATTGCCCTAGATAAAGCGGGGCACCAATGCCAAGTTCATAAATCTCGTACCCGAATATTCCACCCGCTTCATCCGTCACCAATTGATCCATTTTAAATGGAAAAAGAACCCATTTGGCAGTATTCGTAAGGTTGCTGACCGTCACGTCAAAGATTAATTCTTTTTTAGGTGGCCTCAAAAACTCAGATCCGACATGTGCCAAATTGATTTCGATCATATTTTCTGTATAAAGCATATTTCAATCATTTTAATCCGCTTATTGGGTTAATTACCGGCTTCGCCTTTCACCTGCTGAACCTTGACCGCACTAATTCGATAGCCCACATCCGCTAAAAATCCTCCGGTCTTCCTTACTCCATCGATGGTATATGGGGATGCGGTAAGAATGTCCTGTCGCGTAATTCTATTTGGGAAGAATCCACTTTGTGCATCGTATTCAGGGGGCAATACGCCCCCGTTATCCGCCCGGATTCCTTCAAGCGTGGCTCTATCACTGCTGTTTCGGGGGCGATTATAATCCGAGACCATATCGTCGTAAAGTTGATTCTCCGTTCGCTTGTTCAGGCCTAGTCCCGACCATAGCTGCATACCGTGTTCATTACGACCTAAATAAACTGCGTTTTCTCCTTGAAAAGCTCCTGCGGGATGTTTTAATAAATACTTCGGATGATTTTCGAAATAATACCAATCTCCTTTTTGAACGGGCCGATTATTTATGGAGCCCCCGTTTCCCGCAGCGCTCTCCTCAGTTTGAACCAAGAAATCATCCAAAATGGTCCCTTCTGTCGTCATCCTAATACTTAGTCGTTGCCCTGCCGGGGTATGTTGTTGTCCGGAGCCATATTTCTCGTCAAATTTTGCGTCCCCCATAGCGGCGCGAATCGCATCGATTTGAACTGCTACTACCGTTGTAAAACATTCGGCAATGGTTAGTCCCTTCAACCAGGATTTAATGCCGGCTGATGCACTTACATTGGGTTTTAATCGCCAGGTCATATAGCCAATTCGATCCCAGTAATCCGGGTTGGCATAACCGTTACCATAATCAGATTTCCAAAAGTTTGGAAACCGGCTTCGATAGGATTCGGCATAGTGTATACCCGAGGTTGAAGATTTTGGGTCTTCATTGGCCTTGATCATTCCGGTTGCAATGTGAAACCCCAATGCTTCCGCGGTTGCACTTATTTCTGCTTCATCCTCCGGTTTCACCGGGCCCGTATTATACTTCTTATCTAAACTCCGAATAGTCGACTGATTGACTATCCCATTTGATTTGAGGTTGTTCCTTTGTTGGTAGGCCATTACAGCCGCTCTGGTTTCATTTCCAAAAATACCATCTGCTCCGTATTTAGGCAGTTTAAAACCTTGTTCGATCAGGGCTTCCTGGATGAGTTTTACATGCCCGCCGGAAGCACCTTTCATGGTAATGGTCTTTCCATCGTAAACGGCTTCGAGGATGGCATTTCCCGAAAACTTTTTTGAAGTCAGGTTATCAGAATCTTCCGTATGATTTCCTCCGCCATTTATGGGGTCTTCCTTAGAATCATCATGGGTGCCATCACTACCACTCTTAGATTTTGATTTATCTAAAGCAGAAAAGAAGTTTCCCGATTGGATGTTCCGAGTCGGCCCCCTTAAATTCGTATTTGATGATTGCTTTTTTAATTCCATAATTTGAACATTAAATAGCCAATATTACTTACCCCATATCACCCGGAGCATATTTTCCATCCATGGCATTTTAATTACTGAATAAGACCATCCAAACGGGAGTTTATCCAATAGCAGGTCAATCGTTTTTTGTTCCACTCTAAGTGTCCAGGCATTGGTCTCCTCATCGAACCTCAGTTTACCTTTCCTCTTAATGAAAGCATACTGCAGGCCTTCCGGAGAACTTGCTTTTAAAGCTGAAAATAATTCTACCGCAGAATCGAGTAGCTTTTCTGCCTCCAATCTCTCATGTCCCGTTGGGTGAATGTCTTTTGGCAAGGGGGCTTCAATCCCAAATCCACACAACACTTTGTTAAGGGGCATTTCATATTCAGCGAAACTTTCCCCAAAACCTACCAAGTACTGAGTTAGCACGATTGCCCTGATTTTAATTTCTTCCGATGTAAAAGCACCATTTTTCGTGTAGCCCAGATTCTCAAAGAATCGCTTGAAGAAAGGGGCAATTAGTACTAGTCCGGCATTTTCTATACAATACTCCCCCGTCATTTGGTCAACCAACAAATATTCTTCACCATCGATTTCTGATGGATGTTGATTTTCTTGCTGTTTAGTCTGATCATAAAATGCTTTAAAACGATCTTGAACAGACTGCTGTTTAAAGCGATTTTTGTAATTGTTTAGAAGTTGATTGGTTTGATCTTCAAGTTTTTCAGAGGTACTTTGTTCTTCAGTGTTATCCTCCTCTTCGAAGGAGAAGGTTTCTACCGTTTCCGGGAATGCCTCCTGTTGATCTGGCAATTTTGATTTGTCCGATCCCCGAGTTTCCTCTATTTTAAGGGTTTTGGTGACTTTATCGCTTTCTAATGGAGTGATTTCTTTCTCCTCAACTGGTCTATTTTGTTTCTCCGTTATTTCCTTTTCTCCCGAAGTTTCTTCAAGTTCTTTTGCGGAAGCGGAATTTTTGGAGGTATTTGCTTCCTGTTCCCTTTTTTCCGACTCGGGGCTGATGGCTAAGACTTCTTTTAATTCCAACTCTTCTTTTTGCTCCGCTCGATATTTGGGCGATGATGTATTGCCAGATTCCATTTCAGGGCCCGATGGAGCATCCTTTAACTCTGGTTCACTCAATTTCTTAGCCTTTTGCATAGTGGTTTTTGGGATTTTACTTTCTGTATGTGCTGCATCCGTTCGACTTACATCAGGTTGAGTTGTATTTTCGTTAGAAGACTCCAGTTGATCTTCATGGAATCCATCATCAGTGCCTTTCATGATGGCATCTGCAGTTGGCGCAAGTGACCTTGCAGATTCCCTTTTACCCGAAAGATCATCAGGATTACTTTGACTTTCACTCTCATCGGAAGCCATTAAGTCTAATTTTCGGTTAAATTGATTTATTTGATCCCTTAGCTTTTGGATACGGCTCAAATGCTTTTTCAACTCTGGATGGTCTTGACTCGTAGTTGCTTTGTCTTCGACATTTGAGCTTTTCTTATCAATCTGTGTCGCCTCGTTTTTATCTTTTTCATCCCAAGGACGGTCTGGTGGAGATGGAATACCGGGTAGATCATTCTTAGTTTTCTGATCTGTTACCAGTTTTTTACTTTCATTCGCCGGGGGCCTTTCTTTCCCTTTTTCACCATTGGATAAGTCCCGGCCGAGATCTAATTCTTGTTCCGGCTGTTCAGTTTCTTGAGTGGGAATCGCTTTTTCTGATTCCTTGTTTGATGCTTCTGGTTCCTGGTCTAATTCCGGATTTATCTTTTCCTCTTCTCCCGGTGAAGAAGAAGTATTTAAATCAAGCGTAACCTTTGACACTCCAGCCTCTCCAACCCGGTCAGGAATCATGTCAGGACGTACTAGGTCTGATGTCTTTTTAGTATCAGCAGTTGGATTATCCTTTTGAAATTGTTGTTTCAAAAGGTCTGTTTGAGAATGGAAATCATCTTCAAATTTCTTTTCTCTATCTCGCTTTTCTTCTTCGATATCCGAGGTTTTTGGGGTGTCGGCAACCTTTGAAATAGGTTGATCCGTAGCCACGGATTCAGTTTTGATCCGGTCCCTCATCAAAGTTTCCTCCGTCTTTTCTTCTTCTCCTGGTTTTATACCTTTTTCAGGTTCGTCGGTCCGGCCCGGTTCAGAGGCCGATTCTGGTTTCGACCCTGGAGGGGATTCAGTTTGAGATAAATTTTTATGATCATCTTGGGAGTCAGTTTCTACTGGGTGTTCCAGTTGTTTCTCTCCGTAGATATTTTCGGATTTTTCCTGCAACCATCCTTGCCCTTCACCCTCCTCGGACGTTGGATCTACAGCCTTCGTTTTAGTCGTTTCAAGAGTTTCAGTATTTTCAATTTGGGCCTTTGCTCCGTTCTGTTTTTCTAAGAAATCAGGTTGTATGTTTTCATCAGTACGATCAAATTCAGGCTTTTCTAAACCTTCCGCGATGACCTCATCGGATGTTAGGGATGGCTGAACTTCTTGAGGACTATCCTTGCCCGGTAACTCACCTTCTACTGATTGGTCTTCTGCCGTTGGCAAGGACTCCTTGAACAGGCGCTCTTTCTCCTTTACACCTAGTTGCTCAGAAGAAAAAGGAATTGCTTTAACATTTTCTGAAAAATCAGCTGCATCCTCTAGATGTGCTTGTATGTTACCTAAAATTGCCTTTCCACTCGTACCTGCTACCTTTTCACTAATCTCTGAATCATCAACTCTTTCAGACTCTTTTGAAATACTTTTTTTGAAGGTTTGTTCCTTTTTTAATTCAACAACATGCATTTCCAAATCACCAAAAAGCCGGTCTATTATGCGAAGACAATTCTCTTGATCTACCCCTTTTACAAAGGTTTTTTTAGAATTATATAACCGGCCTCTGATACGATTAAATTCCTTTTTCTGACCTGATTCCAATTGAATGGCCAGATAGGTTACAAGAACGTCTAATGGAAAAGAAGATGGAGCAGCCTGAAGTTTTACAGCGCATAAGATCGCAGCCTCCCAGAACCTTTCTTTTTGCAACAGAATTACGTCCTCATTCCAATTTTTATCAACATTCGCAGATTTGAAAAAATCCGCCCATTCTTCAAAAACCTCAACCCCATCGGATATCCCAATCGATTTCAGGATTTCTTTGTGCAAGGGCTCGGAAAATTGCCAAATCAACCGTTTTATCGCTTTACGATTATTCTGAAATACATTGACCAACTTTGATTTGACTACCGGAGCTTCCTTTTTTAAAGCGCCAATTACCGAGGATTCAAAAGTGTCTTTCCATTCAGATCTAAAATTCCAGGCTAAACTACCCGTTTTCAAAAAGTAGATAAAGGCATTCAACAGTGTTTCTTCCATACTTGAAACGGCATTGCCCGAAATGCTCGTAGAACCCGATAAAATTGCAGAATTCAGAGATTCCTGAATCCTTTTTACACAAGTGTTAACAAAATGATGACTCAAATCACGGGCATCGATATCTCCCAGATTGACACACAATTCGCTTAGTCTTACTACTTGATTTGCAGGGACAATACTTGAAAAAAAAGGCTCCAACCTTGGTATCACTTCATCTTGATAGAGCCGATTCAACTTGTTCTGCATAACATATCCATCCACCCCGGGAGGAAGGTCAAAAATCAGAAACTGCTTTTGGATAATATGTTGTTGTGGTAACGTCAAAGTTTTTTATTTCAATAATCGATTATCCGTTCAGGGCCTCTTTGGCATCCTCTATCCACATTCTTCTTTTGATTTCATCATCATCTAAGTCCAATAAGGTCTCAATAAATTGGATCCATTCGTTCTTTCCTTCCAGACTTGCTAGTTGTCGGTAACTATTGATGCGAAGTTGATTCAACTGAAGCGCTTCATTCGGTTCTATTTCTAAAATACCGGTAAAAGGATCGGGGTTATCGGCTTCATGGCCGATATCATCTAACATTTGTAAGATCAAACCAGCATTGTGTTTCCACAACTCCAAATCTTTAATTTCTATACCCGGTATCTTTATCTTAAAGAAATCACCAAGAGCTACCGGAATCAAGGCTAACTGATCGAAACTATTAAACCCTCTGGATTTTTCGGTATCCATTTGTTTTAAGGCAGCCTCCATCTTATTGTCCTTAACACCAATTATTGAAAAGGAATCGTTTCGAATATTTTGGTCGCTGACTCTTTTGAATAGGAAGTCAAAGATGACCGATTCGGCCTTTTTAGCCCACATTTTTCCGACAAGAGATCCTTTGTCAAAATCTAACGCATCCTCTATGATGAAATGATCATCCGGTTTCAATTGGGATAAAGCCAAGTAAGTATTAATGCCAAAGAATTGATCTAACTTTGCAACATCGTCCGGATCGATATCGAGAAGCGTCAAATCGTCTGGAATTTGGGGATCCAATGCCTTGAATCCACCTAAAGACTGATTAAGTTTAGCAGCAAGGAATGCTCTGGTTTCCCGCACCAATTTCGCTCCGGAATCCTCTTCGAGATTCAATAGGTTTTCAATCAACAGCTGATCTTCGGAGGATAGTGCAATGATTTGTTCAAAGGAGTTGATGCTTATTCCATTTCCAACATCAATACCGTTTAAGGCTTCTTCCATTTGAGGAGAAATAAAGGAAACCTGCGTCAGGTCATCTTTCTCTTCTTTTGGCAGTCCCATTCTCTCAAGCAATGTTGAAGAATTGAGGATGATTTCCGCTGATTTTTTCCATTGATCAAAAGCAAATTGTTCAAGTTTTAACCCGGAGAGGGCACTGATTGCCAAGGCATCTTTGGCCTTCATTTGGGAAAACTGCTCAAAACTATTTACTTCAAGGTTGATTAATTCCGCCCGTAGACGACCTTTAATGTTGCTATCTATCTGTTCCAGTTGGTCGGGAATTGCCTTGGGCTGACCCAAGCTTACTTTCAAAGCTTTCCGCATTTCTTCTCTTGCCAGTGCAGGCCAGTTATTTATGTCGTATTCCCTTTCAATTCTTTTCTCCTTCAGTCCTTTTTGAATTAATTCATCGACAAAGGAGATATCAGTCGGATTGGTCAGGTTAAATAATTGAATAAAAGCTTTGATGCCTTTCGAGTCCCCCTGTAAGTGATTAAGGATCGTCTCGATATCCCGGTCAATCCCTTGTATGTTCTTTAAATCATCCTTGAAGTCTATATCCATGCCGCCATTCAATCTCTCGAACAATTGTTCAAAAAGCAGTTTCTCTGCTTCCTTTTGCCAATTATTAGTACGGATGTAATCTGCAGGGAGTCCCAGTCTACCCACAACAATGGGATGAACTTTTGGCACCATTCTCCAAATTTGCAGGAAAGTATTGATGGTTTCGCCTTCTAATTCCCATTTGGTTTTCAGCGCAAGCTCTACATCGGGGGTAATCCCCTGAATGGATCGCAATGAGTCCGTCGAAGTAGAAGTACCCGACTGGATAATGTCAAATAATTCTTCATTTAAAAGGCTTTTGGCCTTAAGAACCAGTTGTGGACTTAAAGTCCCCGCTGTTAAACCCAACTTCCATTCCAGAAAATCAAGATTTTCCTTGTTCAGGCGACTAAATTGACTGAGGGTGGTAATCGCAATGCCTTCAGACACCAGGCCATTCCTCAATTTATTGAGGACACTTTGTTCTAAATCGAAACCCTGTACATTGGCCAGATCGGTGGAAGAACCAGCAGCAGTGCCGATGACCTGGATAACTCTCTTTTTCAATTCTTCTTCGGCCAATTCTCTAATCTTTTTCTTGACAATCTGACCTGTAGGAAACGGTTGAGTAGTATCTTCTCTCCAAATCAGCGTTTCCAAAATCTCATGATCGGACGATACGGTCGACAACCTCATTAATTGATTCAGCGTATTGGCCCGGACTGACTTTTTGATTTTCGTCCTTGGATGAGTATAGTCTTTTATTCCATTGAAGACGTTCAATAATGTTTGATCATTGTTAAACACTATATTGAGGGATGCTGAGCTGTCGGGCACCGGATTCAATGCATCCAATTCCAAATAATCAGAAGAAGTAGGCAGTCCCTCCCCAATAGTGCTAAACAACTTATCAAATAGCAAGCCTTCCGTTTCTTCTCGCCAGTTTTTGGATTTGATGTATTCCGCCGGCAAATCTAACTTAGATTCCAGAATAGGATAGTGCTCCGGCTTAATTCGGGCTATTTGACCATGGAACCAGAAGTTCTTGGCCGGCTCATTTTCATTGATGTTGTTCAGCTTCCAAAGAAGATTGGGATTAACTCCTTGGATCAGGGTTAAGTCGTCCGCTAAATCACTACTTCTGTTATACGGATCCGGTTCTATATTGGTGATAATGTGCAGTGCTTCGGCTTGACTAATCCATTTTTCAGCAGCTATCGTTCCGAGCGGTTTTTTCAATTTAAGTTCCAAAATTTTGAAAAACTCCGGTGTGACCTTGCTCAAGGCTTCATAGGATCGAATTCCTCGATTTCCGAAAATATCCAGTTGATTTAATTGTTCCTTATCCTTCCGGCTGATTCCCTTAATCTTGGTAAAATCGTCATCCTTTTTCAATTCTTCTGCGCTCATCTCTCCATCTTGACCGTACAAATGTTCGAATAATTTAGCCAGGGAATAGGTGGGGGAGGGGACCACAATATTACTGCCCTCCTTCCCTTCGAGATTTTCAATTTCCGGGTTGTTTTTAATTTGAACCTCTTTGTTTTTAACAACACTAAAAGTGTCAAGAGAATCATCAATTAAGATTAAGTATTCCGTAATCGAACTTGGATTGGCATTGATCGTGAACTCAAAAGGCTCAATGGCTCCATTGTTTAGTTCTACAATTAATTCCTTTCTGCCAATCGGGACTTTTAATGGGATGGCACTGGCAATTTTTTCGTCTGTCAGTCCATATAGTTTTTGTAGGGTAATATTGGGTTCCGGCAGGCTTCTGCTGATAGCCGTTGACCTCTCTGCTACGGATGGGTCTGAAGCAACCCTTTGAACTTGGAGAGAAAGGATTTCGTACATGAAAACCTCATCAACCAGCGACTTTTGAGTTGGATCATCCTTGACCCTCACCACTATATTTTCAATGGTTACAAATTCATCCAAAGCATCTGATCCGAGGATCAAAAACATCAAAGCGTATTCCCGTTGAACATAAACGACGACTTCCTGAACGGATTCAGCGTCCCCATCTTCAAATTGGGGATCCCCAACCTCGAGAATATGGGGCTGCACAAGTCGATAGACATCACTTACCACGCCCAAATGGTAACTCCCCGGAAAAACCGAAAACTTATAGGGGCCCTCCCGAAAAACCAACTCCTGGTTCCCGAATTTGAGTACAAAATCTTCGTTGATTGGATTATTTGCATCCAATACCGGAATTTCATAATCCGGATGACTCATGGCCAAACTATCCAGTACCTTTATCTCAATTAACCTCAGCAACGGTGGATCGTCAATGGGGCTTTGCTGAGCATCATTGTTACAACAAAAGTAGGGCAGGCAAAAATCAGCTACAATTCGGTTTTCTCCACCCGATTGATCATCATATACTAATACAAAGGAACCGCCTCTTTTTACCCCTCCCAAGTGTTCCATTCCTCTCTTTTCGAACAATTGAACATACTCCGGAGATGCCAGTCTTTGATCCAGGAATTGCGGTTCGAAACCCGTATGATCCTTCTTCCTGTATAGTAAGTAATTATAAAGTTCGATGAACTTAGACAATGGAATCTTAAGGATGTCAAAGGAGAGGTTATAGCGATTGCGCATACTTAACAATTGCGGTAAAACGCCAATCTTCTGAACACCATTTTCAGCGGCGGTCGGATACAGGTATTTACCCAATACTCCTTCAATCCGGTAAAAATCGAAATCTTCAATCTGATAGGCAAAGGGATGGACTACCTGAGGTAACTGGGTATAACTACTCTCTCTAAAGCTGGCATGATAAGAAAGAATATGGTCTTCCTGGTTGGTTTTATGCGATTCATAATCCCAATTTCGGTGAGGGGATATTTCACTGTTTGACAATGGATAGTAAAAAGGGATGGCCTGCTGTCCCAATGGCCGTGTGAGGGCGGCACTTGGGGTGATTTTTAGATCGATAAATTCATGAGTTTTGGGAAAAACTTCCACTCTTTCTCTTAAAACATCCCTAAAGGATTGATAGAAAGGATTGTCAATCTCCGTATTTTTATCGTAGTTGGCATCAGGAATGGAAAAGGCATTGATCAAAGCCACCAACCTCCAATGCAAGAATCTTACCCGATTTAAATCATCAGCATCGTCATTATAGATGGGAGGCTGTTTGAAATACTGGCGAAAGATAGACTTTTCAAAAGAGACCTTTTCCTGTACTTTTCCAAGAAAAACGTGATTGGAAAAGCCCGCCTGATCAATGTTTTCTAATTCAAGTTTGGATAACTCGGATAGTAATTCGTTAAAAGTATCCGTTAGGTTTTTTACAAATGCATATAAATATTGAATACTTATGGGCCCATTTCCAGTTAACCGGAATAGGTCTTCCTTCAATTCGGAGGAAATATTCCCGCTGTACCAGAACCCTGTTATATCATCTGCCAGGATGACATATTTGGCAGAAGTTCCGATGGCAACTTGTCGTATATTCTTGTTTTGATCGAACAAATGGTTTAACCTCGATTTCACTATCTTGGGAATCTCAGTCGTTTTATTTTGATCATCGACCGGGAAGCTATGCAGTTTTAATTCATCCGATTCTCCTCTATATAGGATACTTGCCTGCCCTCCCAATCCCAGTACTACTGATTCAAACTGAGTGGAAAGATCCCGATACAATACTTCCAGTTGTTTCATATAGAAACTTTTGACGTATTCTCTTGCGGGGTTGCTAAAGACAGTTTGCCCAAAACTAGAAATGACTCTTCCAATTTTTACTACCCTGGAATTGCCCTCCTTGCAGTAAACCGCCATACCACATACCTCTCCGGATTCTTCTAAGATGATTCGATCTATCACTATACCTGTAGATTCCACTAGATTTTTCAATGGGATCCCTTTTACAATACTGTCTCCAAATGCATTAATGATCTCCCCAAACGATCCTTCCGTTATTAGCATCCAGGACCTGTCCGGCCACAAAACCAGTTGTTTGATGGTTGTCGATTGAAAGGTTTTGAAGATGTCCAGCAGCATTCGGAGCTTTTTGGGCAATCTGATGTTGTAATGGATCAGTTGTTGGCCTTGCTCGGTTTCTCCGATGATAAACAGTTCCTTTTTCGGGCCGATATACAGGTCCTGAATCCTACTAACTGACCGGCTAAAATTCAGAATTGCGTTTTGGAGAACTCCGGGAAAGCCGTGATCGAAATTGATATTCCCATCTAACCGAAGGATCACAAAGTGATTATCAGGCCCTAAAAAAACCTTGTCGATTGGTTTGATTTCTGCTTTTGTACGCTCCTTGTAATCTGCATATCTTCTAAAGAACAGTTTTAGGTAAGCATCCACCGTATTGATCCGGTCTACTCCTAATTGGTCCCGGTAGCTCTCGTGTAAACTTTCCAACCCATCCCTCAAATCAATCAATGCATAATCGACAATGCGTTGGTATTCCTGAAAAATCCGCAAATAGGGAATCTGTGATTTGGGGTCAATAATATCTTCAGAGGCCGGTAGTTGAGGAAACAGGGTGTCCTCTAAAGGCAATTTTTCAAAACTGCCGTAGCCAAAACGCCGAACTGAAACTTTATTCAACGCTTTACCCCGGTTGTAGAAATTAAAGGCTTCCCCTTGTGACAACCGTTCCTTCCCACTAAAAAGGGCAGGCAGCCCTATGGGCTCATCTTCCTGTTCGACAAACAAGTTGCTTTTTGCCAAAGCCCCACTCTGTTGAATCATCTGAAAAGCATCCTGGTGATTGATCAACAAGGGGATTATTTCTTTAGTCGAGGTATCAAAAAACAAGGCTAAAACCCAATGGTCTAAATCTTGGATGTTTTGATCACCGATGGTTGATTGTTCAGCAAAAAAAGAAGCATCTAAAACCTCTTCATTGGAGTCATCAACGATAGAAGTATTTTCTTTTAATCCACGAAGCCCGGCGGCGTCAGTCGGATTTTCATACAGCCGGAAAATAACGTGAGACTTGGTCAGCAGAGATTGACCTTTTGCCCCTCCCTCCAAAAAATACTTTCTGGCAAATTCAGATGCACCATCTTCGAGGGAGGATCCATCATTGGCGTTCGGATTTAAAAATAGGTTGTAATAACGGAATTGTTTGGCATCATGCTGTATCAGCAATTGCCCATCCGATGTGACTGCCGTTCCCGGTGTCAAATTGATATGGCAGGACTCATCGGTAGTAAAGGAAAAACCTTCCACAATACCTTTACCGATTAATATCGGAATGGACGATCTACTGATAACATCGGTCCTTTCCTGTTCACTCAAGGGTCCTTCAACATTAGTGACATCCGGAGCACCTTCTCCGCCTGAGCAATCCTTAGAATCTGAGCTGTGATCAAAGGACACTCCCTTAGATGCGGGACTTTTCTCAAGGTTGGACTTATTTTTGTCTGGACAGCTCATATAACAACGTTTTAATACTTTTTGCTGAAAATTATATTACCCTAAACTCTGTTTTGGCTCCCGAAGCGCTTGAAGACAGGACAAATCGGTTCTGCCCAGTTCATCCGGGTTTTCGCAGTCGTCTTTAAGATTGTTTAGAAAGCGAACTAAATTGTTTTGATGGTTAACCAGGATGCGGTCATTTGGTCTTTCTTTCGCCTTTTCGGTTAGCCAGGATTGATACGATGCTTCAAACTCATACATTTGCTCATTGTCCAGATACAGAAACCTCACCCCAATATGACTGGGCAGCTCCCGCCTGACGATTTGTTCAAAAAAGTATCTTTGGCTTTTTTCAAATACTTCCTGAGCACCAGGGGCCATCACCGTGATCCAGAATGAATAGGGGTCATTGGCAGTGCAATTGCAATTGACCTTAAATGGCTGCAATAATTCATAGGAAGTGTGACCATCCGGACGAAGAAGGACATGTTCTAAAATATGGAATCCCGGATCCAACCCTCCATCAGGGAAAGCAAGCTCTTTAATTCGGTGGTAGCGTTTTTGCACGCCCGTTTTGTTTAAATAACCGCTTTCTGCGATTAAGACACCGTCATGGTTTCGAAGCAAGAGTTTAATTTCTTCTCTATTGTCTGCAATGTTGATTTGCTCAATATCCTTATATTCACGATCCCCGACTTTGTAACTATACCTCCTGAAATTCAAGGCCTGAGTAAAGATGTCTTTACCCGCTTTTTGCGCATCGTTTTTATTGGCGTATCTGTCAATTCCAATTAATAGATCTTCATTGGGTGAAGTCCCCACCATTTTGATGGAGTAATACCGGACTCTTCCCGTTGAGGGCTGACCGGTAATTTTTACCTTGTAGGTTGGCATACAGGATAAAGTCGTCCGATCGGAGCTTTTCCAACCCAGATACCTGCAAATCCGATGTTTGATACCTGCTACATTCGAAGAGTCCCAAACATCCGGCAATCCGTCAATACGTCCTTGGTAGTTGTATCCTCTTCCACGTTCTCCACTTATTTTGGGAATGGACTCCAGTAAGCGGATTTTTTCGTCCAGAATGGCCTCAATTTTTTTAGTTTGGGTTTGCTCTTCTTCTGAGGTTGAAGCGTTGAACACTGCGATGGCATAATCTGAAAACTGTTCCCCAAACCGAGCCAGTAAATGATCTAAAATCTCATTCTTACGGACATTTTTCGAGAACTTATCCTCGATCTCGGGGGCTTTGCTTTCCCGCGCTGCTAAAACAATAAATCCATCCTGCTCATCAAAGGCTAATTGGACAATTTTCTTATCTCTTTCAAAGTAATCCTTCAACGCTGTCTCTAAAGAGAGGTTAATCTGTCCGCTATACCAGTACTTTCCATCGTCATTTGAGATCAACAAATAGTTGTTATTCTTATCGATGGCGATGTGTTCTACTGCGCTCTCATTTTCGGCCAATTCATTTAGCTTCTCTCTTACTTCCTGTGGCAGGTTTTTTTGTCTCCAATTGGAATGTTCGGCATCGGTGATAATAAGGTAAGTATCTTCTGATCTCCAATGGACGTCAACAACATGTTGGCCACTTTCTTCGATCTCATACATGGCATCCAGGATATTCCGGGGAAATGCATCACTGGGGAAATAAACTCCTTTTTCACGTCCAAAGAAAATATATTGGAAAGCGGCTCCAAAACGGATACTTCTAATAACCAAATCTTCATTATCTTCTATTAAATTCAGGTAATGATTCTTGATGGACTGATTGAAATCTTCATTAAACCAAAACTTGTCTTCGTCATCCGTCAGGATACCCAACTGGTTTCCCTTACCTACTACGATGTTTTCAATTCCGATTTCTTCTTTGATGTAATGGGCAAGTTTTTCTTTGAATTCAGGATCCAATCCCTCGCTTGCAAAGAATTCCACTTTTTCCAAACGGTAGTATAATTCATCGACTCCCGGAACTTCCGCCGGGCTAAGAACTTTATCGAAGTAGGTTCCCAAACTTAAATCCTGAGAAACGGACAATAGATTCTTAACCTGACCGAGTTGCGCCAGGTAGTTAGCCAGCAACTGGTCAAAAAACAATAAGAATGCTCTTAGCTGTTTTGCTTGAGCCTTCCGCATATTGGTAGCAGTACTTGGGGTGCCGGTTCTACCGATATAATAAGTTTCCGGGAATAAGTTTTGAATGGTAAAATACTGATCAATATTTCTAAAGCTTCCGGTACTCAACGGTAATTGCTCAATAGAACCAGGCGCTGGTTTATCGGCAAGCTTTTTGATCAAGGCTAATCTTGATTTGACTGTTGACTGCTTAGATAGTCTAAATTGGTTCCCGATCTTGAATTTGACCTCGCAACAATCCAAATCTAATTGTGCCTTGTGGTTTGGGGGGATATTCAGTTGCCAATTTTGAACATTGTCCTCCTGCATTTCGCCTCCCTTACAAGTATATAATTTCAGTGTTCGAACGGCGATGATACCGGGTATATCCATCATCACCTGCAGTAAATCAGACTTATTGACTACCGATGGAAGTTCAGGGCTTCCGAGTTCTTCCGTTAGTAGAAAGCCATGATCTAAAAAAGGACCGTTAAAAATGGACTCACAGGATTTCTTTTTGGCTTTTAATTCCTCATAACTATAAAAATTAACAATTGGGGTAAGAAAGGCCTGGACATCAAAATATATTTGCGCTTCGATTTCCTCCATTTCTCTTGATTCATCAACTTCCACCTCTGCGCAAATCCCAATATTTTGCACTTTCACAATTTCTATCTCCAAAAAATCTTCTCCAAGTGCCCGGTGGGCATTCAGTTTTTCCCGAACCTTCTCCTTTATCTTGTCGACCGCATCAATATCAAGCGGGTTAACATCTTCTACTAATTCAAGTTGAATGCGATTCAACCCCTGAATGTCCAGCGGACAAAACTCGGGCTCTACCCCTTCTTTCACTAAATTTTCGTCATTAAACGAGATGTCTAGCGTGACATCTCCAAAAGAGTCTTCTCTTTTCGATATCGGATCGGTTTTTGGAGCATCATAAGACAGATAGCTGCCCTTAAATATTTCTTTTTCGATCCTCCACAACTCTTTTTCACTTAAATTTCCTCCAAATATGCTATCTACATATAGATTGATTAACTCTTTAATTTCATCCAGGTTAAACATGTACTGTACGGTATCCGTACTGCCGCTGCTCTCCCGGGGAATTAAGTTCAGCCGTAAAATATTCGTGAATTCTATATCGTCTAATAATAAGTATAGGACTCTCTTTAGTCTTTTCTTGAGGCCATCGTTATCATCCCCATTCTCAATTTCGGCCTCAATACATTGCATAAAATCATCGAGGTTCTCCACCAATTCCTGAAAAATGGCTTTCTCATGAATCTCATTTCGAATTAACATATTGGCTGCAAAATCAGCGATTTTATCCACCACATCTCTGGAAAACTCGTATTCGTTATGTTGGTATATGGGAGGATCGTCCACGCATCCCTTGGAAACCCAGGCATTTTTAATGACTCTTCGGTCTTGCTGCGAAGTTTGTTCAAAACACAGATCTAGGTCGGGGTTATCCGATTTCATTTCATCGGTCAGATCCACAAAACAGTCAATGATCAATTTCCGGTAATCATCCGGAGTGACCGGCATGCTGTTCAGAATCTCCCTGGGAGTAAAAAAGTCCTTTTTGGCGCCTTCCCCGCGGTGTAGTAAATCTTCCATCGGAAAATGCGTCCGGTAACTCAAATCCGTAAGGGCATAGCATAGCACCTCAATAATGGTGATACCGGGATCATGGAGATTAAAATCTGTCCATACATCACTGCCCAGGTTTTCTAACTGAAGGATCGCCATTTTTCTGAGCTCCAGCCAGTTCAGTCCAGGTTCTTTAGGCGGATTTTTCGATATGGTTGGTGTATCGATCATTTGAATATTTTTTTCAACAGCTACCACAGTTGTTATTTACGGACGCAAGATTTGCTGTTGTCTTAGTCAATATGATGTGGTCATAGGCATAATTTATAGTCTCTCCTTCATTCCTCTTTTGATAGGAAGTTAAAACTGATAAAGACGTAGTTGAAATTACTTCCTCCAGGTGTTCGGGCGCCAGTTGCTTGCCTTCTGTATCGTAATAGGGGACCAGCTTTCCAAAGCGATCATAGTGCAACAGAGCGAACCTTGTGATGGCATGGATGTACTCACGTTCTTCGACAAAATTCATGACGTGAGAACGGTGTACATGATTACCAAAGGCAATTTCAGGTAAGGTGGTTAAGTTTTCCAACTCTTCCAGGTATCCCCAGGGTGCTAAAAATCGCTTAATATCCTCATTCAATCTAGCTTGATAGTAGGCTACATCTTTCCCAGGTTTGAATATCACTTCACATACCACTCTAATCTCTTCGTAAGAAGGGTTGATGACCTTCAGTTTTTGATTGCAAGCGACAAACAAATTGGTCGTAGTCCTTAAAAATCGTTCAATTCTTAAGAGTTCACCTAAATGGACTCTTGGTTCAAGCGGGTTTATATTGTTATTGTTTCGGATGTTGGGTATCACTCCGACGGTAATATGTCCCGGATGGATTTCTGATTTATAGGAACTGTGGTTCAGGCACTTTACTTTAAAGATCCCGGGAAATTCTTCCAAAATGATGCGTTCCACATCCCAGGCATTTATTCCCCGCCCTTTGTGACGCAAGTGTTCCTGTACCCTTTTAAAGTACTCCCTATCTTCTTCTAAAACTCTCCCCCCAAACGAGGAATAAGGTTGTTCTACCTTTTTGATGGCCGACCTGCTGATCGCCAACTTGGAGATGGTATTTGCGGGTAGCGCTGTTGTCAAATGATCCAGGCTATTATCCTGGTCAACGAAAATAGCAGTAACCGCCTGGGTACGAATAGACACCAAATAAGGCAATGCAGCGGGACTTTCCAGCAACTCCGATGGCACATTGGAAGGAATGGTCGAAGCTCTTACCCAATGAAAGGCAGGGTTCAGGATGGTCGTGTTTTTATTGCTGATGTCTTTGGGAATCATAAATTTTACAATTCCCGATTTCAGCAAACTGTAATTTGAACCGGGATCAGGGTTTGTCGTATTGGCCAATATTTGATTAGGGGTAAACTCGACCCACTCATTATCCTGCAAAAAGGACCATTTTATGCCGGGAGGAGCGTATTCATTATTACCGGAGCCTTCAACAACCTGGAAGAATATGGACACGCTTTCTTGTGGTTTGAGGTCTTTAATGCCAAGGTAAAGATTCCCATCTGCCAGTGGTTCCCGTACTTTGTCGAGCAACACTTTAATGTCTTTAGGCTTAAATCCTTTGGTTAGCCCATCCAGGTTACTCTTTTTAGTGACCAGATCAGGAATTAAAGTATTGGCAGCCGACGGAGGGTTTTCACCCAGCGAGAAAGTGCCGTTTTCTCCTTCTTGATTCGACTCGACTTCACAGATCCTGGTTTTTATGGTGAGCGGGTTAATATTTGTCGGTATCGATAAGTAAGGTTGTTTAAATGGAGGTAGGAAAGCAATCCCCTCTTTGTTTTGGGCGTTGGTTTCGAAAAATACATCCATCTTTTTGTGCCCAAAAGGAGTTAAATGGTATAATTCCTCGACCCCCCCTGTTGATTGCTTAAAGGCGCCAAAACCTGATAATTGAAGTCTTTGGGTAGATTTATAATCTAAACTCAGCGATTTAATCGTAGGAATGAAAGGTTCATTTGGAAATTCAATGGGGGTTAGATTAGATTCCTCTCTAAAGTCTGCTTTGGCATTGTGATGAGATATTTTTGCCAGAACTTTGTTGTAGGAAGCATGCAGGAAATCCCCTCCTGTCAATTCCAATTTTAGAAAACCTGCGGTGGAGTTTGACGGATGGAAGTTGTCTTCAAAAATGAGTGCCGGATTCCTGTCGAATTCTTCGAGATTGAATCGCCCCGAACCAAATTCGATTTTTCTTTGTGCTTGAAGTTCGTTCGAGCCGGGCTCTACAAATAGTTCTATTTCATTTTCGACAAAACCGGAAGCTCCGAGCAATTCATAGTTTTTCCCTCTCAAAAGATAAGGTTTTACCTTAAAATCCTTATTCTTAGGTGCGATGGCATGCTCGTCATCAGGGGCAGCAACCTCTCTTCTTGGCCTGATTTGGCCTAAATTCAATGCTTGTTGATATTCTTTGTAATAATATTCAAAAGCATCCAGACCCGTCGAAGTAACTGATTCCGGCGGTGTTTTGGGCAAATCCCCCCATTCGATATTGATGTTGAAGTGATCAATTTTTTTGGAGAATACTTCCTGACTGCCAATGAACAGACTGCTGCCTTTAGCACCTGGGTGACCGGTATTGGGAAGTGGGCCAAAAGGAAAAAATTCCTTATTGGGGTCGAGGACAGATATGTCATTGTGGAGAACCAGATTTCGGACATCTTTTACATCTACATCAATCCGGCAATCAATAACTGGGATGTCTCTTAGTATTGCATAGGGATAAAGACTATTTTGGAGATCATTATAGTTGTTGTCCGAATGCTCATTTTGCAATACAATTTTGACCATTGGCCATTTTGTATTGAAGGGAATTTCAGGAGCTTTCCCGGGAAACGGTGCAAGGGCAGGAAACGTTTTATCTAATTCGAATTCAAACTCAATACTACTGTAATCTTCCAACCCGACATCCGGATTGTTGGGGTTTTCCAGTACGCGAACCGTAAAATAACCGGGTGCTTCCTCCAGCTCTTCCAAAAGTGCATTTTCCGGGCGTTCTACTAAGGGCATCCAGTCTTCCTCAACGCTGAGCATTACTTTGAATTTCCCCTCATAATATCCACTTCTTTGCCCTTTTTCACGAAAAGTTTCCCCGATTTCCTCTCCCTCTTCCGGAATCAAATGTTGAGGTAAAACAGACTTTTCAAATTGAAAAATCATTTTTAATTGGCGGTGTCCTTCCCGAAGAAATAAAATGGGAGAAGCAATGGAAAACCCTATTTCGGCATTTGGCATCCGTACATTAGGGCTATGAAAAATATTACCTAAGGCACTCCATTTAACATTTTCCGGTTTATCAAAATCCACCTCAAAACCGTCCAGTTTTTGGGCAAATGGTGCGTTATATACCCTTAGGTATTCACTATTGGAAAATGCTTTTTCGTTTACAAAGACCGTTTTGACCTCCGCTATCTGAGCTTTAGTGACCACCAGCTCATTCTGTGTCTGATATACCAGGTTTTTGCCCTTCGAATCTTTTCCTCCCAAAACGCTCAATCCCTTGGGAAGAACATGATTATCAAAGTTTTTAGCCAATTCAAAGACCAAATGGACCTGATCGGATTTTCCCTTCTTGCGATTTAAACACAGTACTCTTTCGTAGTAGTATTTTAAATGCCTTAAGGTCAAATTATTGAGTCCTCCCTGTACTTCTTTGAAAAGTTGGATGAAGGTGAGCAGCATCGTCATATGCGGGAGATGAGCTCGTTTTTGATTCAAGGACAGATCGAAATAAAACTTCGCTTTCTCCTGAATCAGGGTTAGGACCTTAAAAAAGATGCGGAACAGCTCCTCCAGGCCCTCGTGGCCAATGGTGGTATCGGCAGTAATGCAATCGTAACATATTTGGTCGATCCCCCAGGTTTTTATCCTTTTACGTATAATTTCTTGATTAACCTCGGCTTCTGTATTTTCCGAAATGGAATTTTCGTTAAAAACATAGGCCGAATAATCGTTTAAGTTCTTGGCATCGTCCCCTTTGGCAATGTTCCCTTTTTCAAATCCTATTAGCTTGATTAGTGCGTTCTCAATCCGGTTGTTGATTACTGCTCCTACAATTTCCTCTTTTATAAAGTTTTCAAGATCAATTTCCAGGGGATGGTCTTGCGGGACCTTTAAATAAACGGTGTTAATTTCATATAGTAATTTTTGAAAAATAAAATTCAGGATTTTCCTGAAATGAACCAGATGTATTTTTTCGAGACTTTGCTCTTCCTGATCATTGAAATTCCTCAATTTCTCATTATACTGATCGACTAATTCTAAATATTGCTTCTCTACGATCAAGAGATTTCGGGAGGCTTCCAACATTAAAAACCCTTCCTTGTCAAAATCAAAAAAAGGCTGCCAAGACCCTTTATGTCGGTTCGATAGATCAAAATATTTCAGTTGACCGGCATAATTGTACAAATACAATAACAAATCCTCTGTCTTACGATCATCGATTTTGATGTTTTCGGGAATCAAGGTCAGGGGCAACCTCTCGTCTTGATTGGTTCCTGTACGAATAAGCGGATTTTTTACCCCACAACCAGGATTATTAGTATTGATACATTCACTCATGCGTATTGGTATTATCTTTCGGAATCAGCGTTTTACCTACTATTATTTCACTTTTCCTCCACGCAAATCCTCTAAGACATTTTCTGATTCTTCTAAATAGAATGGATAAACAAGATTGAATCTTCGATTTGTGCTTATAATGGTATATTCCAGTTCAATTTTTATCACGCCTTCGTATATCTGTTCCAAGTCAAAATCAACTTTGTCCAGGTTAATTCTGGGTTCGTAATACAAAATGGCATTCGTAATCAGCCCAGCGACAAAAGAAAGGGTCGAGGCATTAACCGGTTCAAACATCAAATAGTCCAGATTGCACCCGTAGTCAGGCTGCATAATTCTTTCCCCGGGCCTGGTAGACAAAAGAATACTTAAACTTTCGCAAATGTCTTCTTCGTCCGAAACCATTCTGATCCCGCGATCCGTCTTGGTAAATGTAGGAGGGAAAGTCCATCCCGTTCCCAAAAAAGGTTTATACCTATTCATAGCAATTTCTTTTATCAGTTATCCGCCAATGATCACCGTAGGGTAGCCTATGGTAATTGTCCCCCCATGGGCAGTTGCATCTCCTAAGCGAGCTGCAGGTTTCCCTCCGATCAATACCGTTGTCGACCCCATGACAATTGCATCCGGTGGGCCAACGCAAACCGCTGTATCGCCCAATACCGCAGCAGGTACTCCCCCGATCAGGACGTTCGGAACGCCCGGTCCTACAATGGGGCCTCCCACATGCGGAACGGGGGGGATGCCCGGAGTAACCATCGGACAAACATGCATATCGGTTATTCTTGCAGCTTGAGGCATAATTCCAACATTTCAATAGCTGACAGCTGTTTACTAGTTTATTTTCACTAAGCTTCCCTGTACCTTTGTGATACCGGAAGAAGTAATTTCCGAAGTCGCAGAACCCTCCAATTTAAGTTGGGCTTGAGCGGTATTTTTTATGTTGAGTCCTTCAACCGAAACATCCATTTGCGCAGACATCGAGATTTTTCCCTGAGCCTCCATGGTGATGTCCCTGGCACTTTCAATACTGATTCCGGAACCATCCATGGTGATCTTATTGTCATTCTGATCTTTAATCTCTATGGAGCTATCTGATTCGCTTATTACCATAGAATTTCCCGCCGGGGTCTCAATCGTTATCACATTATTTTCATCATCAAATAGAAACTTCATATTGCTACGGGAAGTGTAGCCTTTAATATGATTTTCATCGCTACCGGTAATGGGAGCCGGATTGGCAGAACTATGCAATTGTCCGAGAACCACGGCACTCCTTGGATCGTCATTTACGAAACCTACAATGACCTCGTCTCCTATCTCCGGCCGATGTACCCAACCTCGCTCATTTCCTGCGTCAAGACTTGCAAGGCGAGCCCATACACCGGGATCCGTAGGGTCGATTATCGGGCATTTTACCTGAATCCTGTCTTCGCCATCCGGATCGTCCTGTAATTGGGAGACAACCCCAATCTGAAGCCCGGAGACCGCAGGCATTAACCCGGAAGCCGGTAAGTTTGAAATGCGTTGATTATGCTCGGAGAAAAAATCGGGAGAAAGACCTAATTGTAGCTGGGTTGTCCATAGACCACTCTTTTCTCCCGCTATGCTGTGATGAATGGCAGAAACATAAGCAGGCCCGTTGAATCGATCTCCTATTCCGCCCAGCGAAATAATGTCTCCGACTTTCACTTCATTGGTTCCTGGAACCTTTACCCGCCCGCGTATCTTTGCCAGGGTACTTCTTAATAGCTGAGCGGATGCCCAATCTCTTAACTCCTGGTCAATGACTTTCCCGGAGTGTCTTAATTCCAAGGATTCCAATCCAATAACTCCTGCTAAATCATCAGCCGACAAATTCCCCTGATCTTCCCCAAACGATATGGCTTCTCCTTCTTCCTCCAATAGATCCTGATTCGCATAACTCCAGGAAGAGGCTTTGACACTGCTGTATTGGTATCTGGCATCAATTTCCCCTTCAAACTCCTTAATGGTGGACCCATACTCTAACTCGATACTGGGGGATTGTGATAAATCAGGTGTTTTAATTTCGATCTGACCATCATGAATTATTACTACCCTTCCATTTGCATCTGATCGTGACAGGACGAAATCCCAATCGGTGGTATAGTATTGAATGATTTCCTGGTGTACGGTATCTGTTGGTGCTACATCATTAGCCAAACCGTAGGTACTCAGTATCTCTTCAATGGCTTCTGCATCTGACAAGTCATGAAACACCTTGTTTTTCCTGCCGATCGTCAGCTTCACGGCCTTGTCCTTACATATCAATTCGAGCATTGCCGGCTTGTTCTCCCTTATTTTGATGTTGTGCTGAACGATTATTCCTTTAAAAATGGTTTTCTCTTCATGATGATAACCATTCAGTATTTCAATTTCATTGCCCGGAACATAGAGGTCTTTGTTGCTCAAAGAGAATTCACCCGAAGCAGCCTCCCCATCCCGCAAAAGCACTCTGGCAAAAGGAACCTTGTTTACTTCCTTGTGAATGGTCATGGCAAATACCGGGGCATCAACATACCCGACAGGACTCGTACTACTGTTTATCTTAATGGAAAAAGATACCAGATCCGTCCTTTTTTGATCAGCCAATAGTCGTGTAGCACTCATGTTATATCGGACTTATTTATCGGAGGAAACAGCAATTCGCTGCTGGGTGAAACATCAATAAGTTCCATCAACGTATCGAGATTGTTGAACCGCGCAATATCTACATAGTGTTTTACATCGTTGTATACTTCGTAGCACATCAAGGGCAGGTTGTCACTTGATTTAATGATTCTTGCGTGCGTTAAATCAGGGGATTCATTCTTTGCATTTCGCTCTTGTTCTTCGTTTCGGATATGTTCGACAAAAGTGACCGATACGGTAGCTCTGAGAGGTTTGCCGCTAGGGTGAAAAAAAGTGTACTGAATAGACATTTGCTGCAGGACGGTATGCTTTACATACATGTTCCCCCAGTTCAAAGAACAATATCGATTTTTATGAATCTGACCATCATAACCCGTGACCTTTTTAAATAGATCGATATTCTCTTTTACAATATCTTCCTTCTTTTTCCCCTGGTTTACATCTAAGTTTGCGGCACCGGTTCCATCGATAAAAAGCTGAAATTGAAAAACTCTGGCTCCAACATTCTTAAACTTCTGGTCCGTACCTTTTCGTCCCTGTGGCTGAGAAGAATCATAACTCATTTGCAACGATTCCGAAATGGTTTCGGGGTTGAACATGGCAACATATTCATCAACCGGCTTACCGCAGTGGTTATTATCATCGTATTGGATGGCCTTAATCATGAGTTTTTCCAATTCGCCACTCATTTGATTCTATTGATGTTAAGGTTTTAAAATTAGCGCTCTCGCTCTCGCTTTAATATTTCAAGGACTTTTTCTACCGCTTCCTGAATAATGAGGTCTTTATCATCTGAATCCCTTGAAGAACTTGTAGGGTTCTCCGGGAGCTCAGATGATGGACCTTTATGTTCAGAAATGGTAGCTTTGACCGTCAATTCGATTATTTCGATCGGCATGTTCAGCAATTATAGAATACTAAAATATTGATAAGACAATTCTAGTGACTCAATGACAATTTGACTGTCCATTGCATTAAAATTCGATACGTTCCACTTTGTAGGCCAGGCATTAATCACGTGATAGAGTTGGAGTGGCTCCTGTTTATCATTTAATAAGGTGATGAAGAAATTAGTCGGTTTGATATCCAGGTTGCGTATGGAGTCAGAACACCAATTGTAAACAGTGGTATTGGGCATTAATCCTCGCTTCAATTCGATGTTTGAATACTTGGGACGTTCCGGGAAAGTATATACAAACCGATTTTCTCCTCCCTCCTTATATTCGAATTCACTTACATCGATGGATAGGCCATTAACCTCTTGCCAATAGGTATCCGTCTCATAAGCATCATCCAGTTCCTTAAATTCTACCTTAAAAATGAAACCGACCGGTGGATATATATCGAATGCCATTGTAAATGAATTAATCGTTTTGAATAGTAATCCCTTCGTGGACCAATTCTATGGTCTCGATAGCAACACCATTTTCATCAGATTTTAAATCGGTTGGTGTTACCTTCGTAGGCCATGCTCGCTTGACCTTCCAGACCACCACCGGCTCATGGTTTTCGTTCAACAGGCTGATGGTCAAGTCCCGGCGATATTTAGACCCCGTTTCGTTTCCTTCTTCGAATAGCTTGGTTTCGTTCCACCAATCGTAGTATTCATTATCGGAAAGGAAAGTTCCCCGTTTTAAGGTAATGTTGGTGTATTTGGTTAGCCCAGGTTGTTTCGTTTTATTGTATTCTGGGCTCGCACCGTGGCGGTATTCAATAACTTCGGTTTCTACATCAAGACCTGAAACTTCTGTGAAACCGATTTGTGTTCCACCCCATTCTACCTGGAAGTGAAACTTTGGTAATGGATAATCTGCCATGATAAAATTGTGTTTTAATTTTTCTTAATAAAAAAGGTTAAAAGGGCTTGCACCATTTGGTACTAGACCAAAGTTTAGCAAGCGGCGGCTTTTTTAGCAGCCTCCAGGGAAGTTTTGATAGCCTGCACTTTGGCAGTAGCTAAGCTTTGCACTTCCATTGTTTTATTGTATTCCTCCTGGAGATTTGTGATGTACAAATTGACACGGTCGTATTCTGCCTTGGTACGATCCCAGATATCCATGGGGGCTCCCTCCCGGGGAAATTTTAATTTAGACCCGGGGTCGTTCGCATTGTGAATGATGGTGTCTAAAGCGGCGAAGGCGCGGGTCAAACCGCTGTTTCCTGCTTCATCTCCCATTATGGACAATAGGACCCCTGACTTTTGATAGGTTTCCAGAACATTCATCAATGCATCGGTTGCTGCTGTTACCGCTGCTTCTACCGCATGACTCAGTTCGTATATGGTCTGAAGAATCGGACCATTTTTTGCGGGAGGCTGGGTCAAAACGGAAGCTTTTTGTTTGATGTCCTCGATTACTGCAACAATATCTTCTGTTTCGTTTGCAGCATTCTCTGCATATTCTATGAGAAGTTTTGCAGCATCATTGGTCAACTCAACATTTATGGCCGCCCTTCTGACCAGGTTTTTATTACGATCCAATGTATTGATCACTTCTTTAGCCAACTCATTAGTCGCTTCAATTTTGTCACGGTATTGAGCCAGGTACTTTTTGCGTTCGAGGAAAACATTCCTAAAACGGTCTATCCATTCAGCATGGCATTCAGCCCTTTTTACTTCCCGTTTAGCGATTTTCAATTTGATGGCCAATCGATCAATATATTCACCGGAATATTCGTAATTATCTGACTCGTTTTGGTTCATATTTCTCACGATTTTTTACAAATAATTAGATTTATATTCCAAATTTTTCAATACGTAGATCTCTAAAAATCAGTAATTATCTGTTGTTTACTTTAGTAATCAAGTGGTTCGAAATTTTCTTCGGAGGCTTCAATAATTTCTTCAATTGAGCGGCCTTTCGGGCGTTTGCCATTCGGTTCGGTATGGTCCTTTACCGTTTGTAAACCATCCATGGTTAATTCAGCGAAGTATAGATCATCTTCTTTTGCGGCTACATTTTTAATGGCCGAATCCAGTTCATTCCGGGTCTGGTCATCCCTTTGTCTGCCAAACTCAAGGTTTTGTATGATGTCCTCTTTGAAGCCTTCTACTCGAGCGCTGATATCCACGTACATGGTATCCAGGCTTTCAATGTTTAATTGAGCTTCGGTACCGGCTACTTTAACTACCAAGTCAATATTTTTCTTGGAGGCTTCGTAAGCTTCCATGATTTGATTGATAATCGCATCGATTTTACCATCCAATTCAACAGCGCGATTCCACATTCTGAACTCAGCTTGATTGCAGGTATCCTGAGCTACCTGTTCAACCTTACAAGCAAGTTCTTTTGCTTCGCCCAGTTTTTTACTCAAAGTCTTGAAGCTGGTAATCACATCCGTAAGTTTGGTTCTGACTTCATCCCGCTTTACCTTCGCAGACTTAATGGTATTGGTAAATTCATCATTGTGTTGGGAGAGGTTTAAGGCAATCTGGCGCTGAATATTGGTATATTCATCCAGAAACTCTACCGCTCGATCCCAGGATTCAGTTTTTACCTGATGAATTTTTTTGGCCTGATTTAGAGATTGTTGAGCATTATCATGTTCAGTAACCGCGTTTTCCAGATCATCTAAAATCACTTCGTTTTGAAAATCTTCGAAGGTCTGATCCGTTTTACTTTGAGTTACTCCATTAGAGCTACGACTACCTCTTGATTGATTTCTTCCTGCCATGCGATATGGTTTTCTTATTTAGGAATCGGCGTTAGGCCTCTTGCATCTTATGAGAGAATTTCAGAATGATAAACTCTGCAGGTCTAACTACGGCAAGGCCAATTTCAATATTCATCCTACCTTCTAAAATGTCCTGATTGCTCATTGTCTCACCAAGTCCCACTCTTACGTAGAATGCTGCTTCTGGGGTAGATCCTGCTAAGGCTCCCCCTTTCCACTGTCCAATGAGGAAATTTTCAATCATTGCCCTTACTTTTACCCAGGTATTTCTGTCATTGGGCTCGAAAACGAATCTTTCAGTTGCCTTCTTGATGGACTCCTCAGCGAAATTGAAGTATCTGCGGACAGGGATGTATCTCCATTCATTATCATTACCGGCCAGCGTTCGGGCTCCCCAGACGAGTACCCCTTTGCCGATGAAAGTTCTGATGGCATTAATGGACTTTCCTGCGTTAGGATCTACGTTGAGCGTCCCCTGATCCAGATGTCCGATGGTAACCTTCGGATTGGTTACTCCGGCCAAGCTTATATTGGCGGGTGCTTTCCAAACTCCCCGGGAGTTGTCGGTAGCGGCATATGCCCCGGCCATAAAAGCACTGGGCGGCATTAAAACCTTGGCCTTTTCTCTGATTGCCGAAATGGCTTGATTGTAACCGGCGTTATTGGTATCCTTCAGACTGGCAAGGGTTCCGGATACCGGAGGTACGGCAGCACCATTGGCATCGGGCGGAAAATTCAAAGTTACATCTACTTGCTCTTCGTCATACTCATAGGTATAAGTGGTTGCTAAGTAAGGCGCATATGCAGCACCAAACTTCACCAAGTCAAGATTTAAAGGAATGGCCTGTTGCCGGAATTCATCGACAACGGTATCCATAAAGTTGGCGTCGTCGAATGCCCCTGGAACATCAATGATGGTGAAGCGGTCTCCTCTGGTTTTGCATTGTTGTAAGGCTGGCGTTACAAAGGAGGCATTGTAATCAGACATTCCCATTGAAACAGCTTCGGGAACCACGATTAAGGTTGGTTCATCAATTTTTTCAATTGAGGTAATCCCATCCGAAAAATGATCCGGTAGGGGGTCCTGGTCGTCTGCTACGCCTACCGAAACGATCCAGCAAGGTCCTCCTCCGTTTAAGAAGTAAGCCCGGACGGCATAATACAAGAATTTCTTGGGCAGGGCATCGACAGCAAGTTCTTCTCCTCCGTTAATGGTGATGGTTCCATCCGCTGCTCTTTCTAAAGTAATGGGAAATGGAAAAGCGCCACCAAATTTTTGCTCAAATTCTAACATAGAGTCAATCCTCATGGGTTTCATACCATCTTTGTGTTTCATGGTATACCCTATAAAAGCTGGAACTGCAGTTGAGACTGGGGCGACTGAAGGTGGAAATTTACGAATTTCTTCAACATAAACGCCTGGTGTCCTGTAAGTTGAAGCCATAATTTTTTAATTTAAAGATTTATAAATATTTCTCCGTTATTAAGATTGACGGACGGGTTGGGCAAATGCTTAATCACAACTTTTCCCACACCATTATCAATTTTTTCTAAAATCAATCCTCCCAGAGGTTGCTCTATAAATGGGATCGCTCCGTTGGATTGAAATATGCTTATCTCTTTGCGATGAAATGATCGAATGATCTTCCGGTCACGATCGGTATGATTTTCTTCCTTGACCAGGTCAAATTGAATGTCGTCGGGGTAATACCCGGCATTTGGGTTGACTTCCGATCGATAGGAAATCTGAAAAGAAGTTGCTTTTTTCTCTTTTTCTTCCTGGATGATGTAATACTTCCAAAACCGTTGCTTCCGTTGAAATGCGAACCGGTAATCTACCGGGGAATTGTAAAAAGTCGCAGGGTCTACGATGATTTCTAAAAAACCCAAACTTGACAATCCTCCACTCGATTTAGAAATAAAGTGTTTTTCCATCGGTTCTCCGCTCCCTACCTTTTCCAGATAGTAAATCCCTTCATCTAGTTGTTCGATCGGTAGCGCATGACCGGGCATGCCCCCGCCGTCTAATTCAAGGGACATCACTTCCTTTAATCCCACCTGGTAAGCAGGCTGGTGGATTTTTAGGGTACCGACACCGTTCGGTTCCATGGAGGTTACCAGATGCCTGCGGCTGTGAATGGCGAAATCCTCCTTTGATACATGGGGCTGGGCGGATAGATTTACATAGTTTTCATCACCTGCCGCTTTCTTCAAATCCCCGGATAATGGATCGATGTTCGTTAAGGCAATTACCCTTTCAACCGGTTTGAATTCCAGTTCTTCCAACCGGGTATACCCCATGAACCTTTTGTCGGTAATGCCAATTTTGAATGTAAATGATTCAGGGTTGGCAATTTGTACATTGATGAACCCGGGATCCTGAATATGTTCTGATTTTCTTTTATAAAGAACTAAATAGCGCCCGCCGGCTTCTTTGAACAACAAGCCATAATTATTGAATTTTTTCTGAGTACCAACCGTCGGATGCAATTCGACTACATTTCTTTCCTCCGCTTCCTCGGTGAAGTAATTATGCTTAATGGATATGCTGAATAATATGTGGTAATTTCTATACACGGGCTATTGGGGATTCGTGAATTGTCCGATTTTGTCAATTGTGGGTACGACCGCCACATTATGCTCTTGAATACTCAACAAGCGCATCCGGTATAAGACGCTGGGCAGGTACTTTCCTCCCATATAGCCCCACATATTGTTTAATTCTTCAAAACTCATTGAATGAAGATCAAAGATGAGCTTATCAACATCTTTGGGTAGGGTAGGGGCGTTCTCCGGCGTGAACACATAATTTTTCTGAAAAAAGGAAACTACCCTGGAAACCGACCGCAGCCCTTGCTCATAGGAATTGTTATTGGCCCCAAAAAGACAGAAGATATTCAGGTTTAAAGGAGGGTTGCGTCTCTTGACGATGGTATTATTTACGGATCGCTGATAGAAACTACCATTCTTTAAGGTAGTTTCCTCCTTTATATTGACTATGGAAAGGATGATTCTATTATCAATACCATTGGTAGACAGATCGTTGGAGCTTTCTAACATCGAAATGTTTCCCAGGACCAAGCTACCATCATCTCCGGACTGAAGTCCCAGATATTCGTTGAAGGCATTCCTGGTAAAATTTAGTGTCTCAAATATCAACTCCATTAAATGAATTTTTACAGTTTTCTAAAAGCGAGTTCAAAATCTCCTTCCTCAATCATGTGTTCTACTACTTCCCGGATGCGATTTGTAGTTAACAGGTCTACGAAGACCATTCGATCAATCCAGTAATATTTACCACTTAAGTAATCGCCACTGATCTGATGCCCCATCTGTTTCGAGGCTAAGTTTTTGTAGGTAAGAAATGTGCATACATATTTGTCTCCGTTTTTTAAATCAACAATTACCTCTGTACATTCATCCGATCTATCAACTTCCGTGGTGCCTGAAAAATCTATAGATAAGTACAGGTTTTCGATTATATTAGCGTGACTCATTTATTCGTATCTTACATTGAGCAACCAATAGATCTTATTCGTTTATTAACATGTTGTAATATTATATCAATATAGTGGGAGTTCTAAGTATGATCTGACGAGTGGTAAACTTCATCCGCTAAGCGGGAACCTTCCGGGAAGGAATGGGAAGAGTTTGATCGATCGAATAGGCACTATTTTGAAAGGAATGGGAAATCATGAACAGGTAAACGGTAGTTCTTGGCATGAAAGTAACTGAAAAGCAAATCGCTACTTCAGGTTTTAAGTACACTATTTTTCAATTGTGGGAAAGGAGGCTACCGACGCGATTAAGGGTGATTATCGTCATCTTATTTGGGCACTCGTAGAAGGTCGCCGGCACTTGTATAACACAAAGTCCGAATGGACTTGATATTTTTGCAGCTCGGCACAGGGTGTCCCCTCTCTAAATTTGATAGAAAAGATGGCTCGCTTGAATTTTTTCCAGAAATGCTTTTTTTCTTCGTTTTGATATGGGTACACCGAAGTTGTCTCCCATAATCACCGTTCCTTCTTTTTTATATTTGATTACTTTGGAGAGGTTGATTAAATGGGAACGATGAGGGGAGAAAAAGCCCAATGGCTCTAATATTTTGGTAAAAGCACCTAAGTTGTAGGAACTAATAATGCTTGAATCTCCTTCGATCACCAACTGGGTACATTTTTCCAATCCCTGGCACCTCACAATGGAGCAAATTTTATAAAAGTCTAATCCATCCATCGTTGGGACCCCGATCATATTATCTTCGGAAGGCTTATCGATTAATTGCTGGATCAACTCTTCATTTTTTACTTTAATCACCTTTTCTTGAAAACGGGCATAGGCTCTTTGAGTAGCCAGGACTAAGTCTTCCATTTGGAAGGGATTGAGCAAAAAACCGCAGGAGAACCGATTCACCAAATTGGTCAAGTGATTTATTTTTTCGCTGATGATGATGGTCTCAATTTTTCGGACGAAAAATTTTTTGATTATCGGAAGATAGTACTCAATAGATTGTTCAATTTCCAGGAAGACCAGATCAATCCCAGATAATTCCAAATTTGAATGGCTGCTTTCATTTGAGTCTATACTACTTATTACGTTTACAAACCGGCAGTATTTGTTTAACTGGTTTTTTAGGTACGTATACGTAGGGCTTTTAGTATAGATGACCATAACGTTCATCATAACTAATAATGTTTAGTAAACGACTGTTTTTTAGTATCCAGTAAGTGATGATCTTAAATAAGGTAATCTAAAAAGGTGGGGATCCTCTTTAGTCCTTCAGGGTTATGCTTAAAATTACAATAGTAAAGCTTCAATAGCAAATATTTATGGTTTTTTTATAAGGCAGTTTATTATTTCGTTATTTGGAAGGAATGTGGAAGAATATTGTATATGCTGTATGCGGTATTGATGCTTAATGAATGAAGCGCGTACTCAGAAGTGCCGGCACAAATTCTCGACCTCCATTTTGCACGCACAGCACTAGCGTAAAACCTCAAACGGCAACAACCGTCGAAGCCAATTCCAAAACTTCGCCCATCTACAGGTAACTCGTACGAAGGTGCCATAACGGGCCGTTTCACCAACCATCTGATCAAAGTACGGTGGCAGCGTATCCCAGGGGTTGTCTGTCGTGGTATTTACGAACGGATCATTCGTACAATAATACCATCGTAGATAGTTGGAGTAGGTGTTGTTTAGCACATTTTCCCATTTTGGCTTTCCATTTCCGGCATTACCTGCTGTGGTATGGATCAGTATGCCGGATCGTGCCAATTGTGTACAGGACCATTGATCCAATGGCTTGCTCGTTTGCAGCCCTCCTTCAAACCGGGCGTAGGTATCTTCCTGAATGATTAGTATGGAATTGCCGATATTGAAATAAGCTGGATCAGGAGCTGTCCCGAAGTTATTGACCACAATGCCGTTGGGAAGCTGGGCCTGAACATAATCATACAATTGCCGATAATAGGAAATGTGAGCCGGATCGGTACTAACTTCGTCCAAAAAGATGCCGTCGATGCCCGCGCCTGGCCGCTGGTGGTACCAGTCTATCCAGGTATCGATGTCGGACCGGGCTTTTGCTTGGGAAATAGTGGTGCGGTCCGTTCGGACGTAGCCGATGACCTTTGCCCCATTGGTATTGCGAACACCACGGATGGCATCGAGATAGGCCTGCCAGTATTCTCCGCTGCCATTTCGGTTGGTTCCTCTAACCGGCCGATCTTTTGGCGTCAGTTTCTTTCGAAGTTCATCCCCTCCGTCATCTTCC
Organism: Saprospiraceae bacterium; assembly: GCA_028284395.1. GTDB lineage: Bacteria > Bacteroidota > Bacteroidia > Chitinophagales > Saprospiraceae > JANQRV01. Next base: position 23,524 of record JANQRV010000554.1, on the reverse strand, counting down.
AATGGAGCTTCCAGCCCCGGACCGTTATACGGGTTGGCTACGACAATGAGAGACAAACCCAATGTTGCTGCTGCATTCGTAAGCTTTTGATTCCAATTGGATAGGTTGGTGCCGCCATATTGGGGGCCGAAATAGGCTGGTACGATGATTCCGGGGCTGGCCATTGGTGTAGGGATTTTGATGTTATGGATTTTTTGATAAGATATTGTTATAACAGTATCTTGTCAAGAGCATAGAGGATTACTGTGCAACCGGCAGGTTCACGCTTGAATAACAGATCAGCCCGGTCGTTGCCGCCTCCCGCCAGATGGCCATTTTGAGCCTTGCCGGAGATTTGCCCATAAGTAAAGATGCCCGAGTCGGCGAACAGATGGATGCAGCAGCGTAGGCATGGGTAAATATCTGCCCCATCTTGGCGAAGGCGTCAATATTGGGGGGGCGTGCATGTCGGCACCATAACACCCCAGGTCAGCCCAACCCAGGTCGCCAACGGTTATCAAGCAAATATTGGGGGGACCCGAATCAGAATGATTGCAAGAAAAATGCAACAACAGCACGCCGATAAACATTGCCGACAGCGAAATGGATTTTAGGAGCCTGCTTTTTTCATTTTGTTCTGTTTTTTCCAACCGGAAGAGAAACTTTGAACAACTTCAATGATTAATTAGCTGCAATTAGAGAAAACAATAGTCGGAAAACGGCTTTGAGTATCGGCTTTGGCCGTCATCGGGGATGTTTCAGAAATTTCAGATTCGGAACCACTATTAACAGGAAAACACCCGGATTTATTCATTTTTGCCCACTTAGGCAGAGGAATGAACAATGGCGATATGGCCAGACTGAGATACAAGAATATTGAAGGCAACACGCTCTACTACTATCGAAAAAAGACCAGTGGTACTCGCCAAGTGAAGCGAGAATTGAAAATCCCGCTCAAACCTCATATGGCGGCTGTAATTGATAAATGGGACAAAAACAGCCAATACCAGAGAAATATTTTTTCGATGTATTGAGTCCGGGGGCTACCGAAGAAAAGAATGTGGCTGATATTGCGCAGTTGACAAAGCAATTGAATAAATATCTTAGACGAATTGCCAAGGCTGTCGGGATCGATAAGCCGATTACGGCTCACTATAATCGACATACTTATGCGTCCGTCATGCGGCGCTCGGGCATGTCTGTTGAAATTCTAGCGGAAATGCTGGGGCATATTTCTACGAAAATCACCCGGCAATATTTGAGTCGGTTTCCAGGTGAAGAAGAGGAGTTTGGGAGATGGAAGAGAATTTAATTCCTAAACGTAGAAAGTCGGCCTGATTCTTAAACCTTAGGACTATTATTAAGTGAAGAAAGAAAATGTAGAACTATAATTTCCGAAAAATCGTTTAACTTGTAATAATAATTTGGAACTATGTCGATTACGATAGATATCAATAAGGAATTAGAAAAAGCACTGCGGGACTCTGCCGCAGAGGAGGGGCTTGATTTGCAAAGGTACATCGTTGGGCTTTTAAATAGGCAATTGCCAGGCAAAAGCCGGAAATCGAATAATAAAAGAGAATTAGAATTGCTTCAGGAAATCAATAAAGGCGTATCCACTGATTTATGGGATCGCTATGAAACGCTGAAAGAAAGAAGGGATGGGGAGCAGTTAACTTCAGAAGAATACCAGGAACTCACTGAAATTATTGACCAAATAGAGATGGCCAATGCTCACCGTATGAAAGCTTTATTTGAACTCTCTAAGATAAGAGGCACGTCAATAGATGCATTGATGAAATCTTTGGGGCTTCAAGCCAAGCTCAATGCCTAGAACCAGAATCTCCAAAAAGAAGAAAGAGCTGGTAGCGAAGAGGGCTCGATATTATTGTGAATATTGTCTTCATCCCCGCAAGTATTCGCATGATTCCTTTGCTGCAGAGCATTTTATCCCTGTTACTAAGAATGGCACCGACGATATTTCTAACCTTGCTTATTCTTGCCAGGGTTGCAACAGCTTCAAATACAATTTCGTAAGTTCTGTTGATCCTGTCACTGGTCAAAAAGTCGCTCTGTATCATCCGAGAAAAGAGCAGTGGGAAGATCACTTTTGTTGGAATCCGGATTTTTCTGAAATGATCGGGATTACCCCCGCTGGTCGTGCTACTATTGCCAGATTGCGCCTGAACCGAGATGGTTTAGTAAATTTAAGAAAAGTTATGTACCTGGCGAATGAACATCCACCTGAGTATTAATTTAGATGTCATCAGAGTTGTGAATATCCTCTAATAAGAATGACCTTATTATTGCGATGTTAGACAAAAAATGTCCGTATTTGCAATAATTTGAAAGTTGGATTCATTTTCTCGGAATCAATTCGCTAAAAAACCGTTGAGTGGCAAAGATATTTTCGATCAGATAATCGGACTTAGTAGTTACTTCCTGATGTGGAAAAACTGGACAAAGTGGTTCTTCGTCAGATTTGGTGGTACTTTTCGCTGATCTAGACTAACGAAGCTTACAATGGTTTACTTGTGCATATCATCTATTCCAGCCTCCTCACCACTTTGCATGAACAGCTTTGGGCCTTCCCTCGCGGTTCAGCTTTTTAAGGATTCAGTGTCCTTGAAGGTTCGCACCCCACTGTTTCCGGTGACGCATGTCCAAGTAGGAAACTGAAAGCAATATATCAGGTTAAGTTCAATTGAATTGGCTTTTGGTAATCCGCTTATATTCAATGGTTTAATAATATATTAAGCGACTTTCTATCGTACCAAGTCTTGTCTATTACATTTAATGATTTTTGCCCGAGTGAAAATTGCTCCTGAAATTGTTGTGGTATTCAGCTGACTTTTCTAACTTTCAAAAAATGTGAAATGCGAAAAAGTAGGTACAACAAAAAGGACCGCATGGCCATCGTGGCCAAATAGGACGCCGGTCAGAGTGGGACCCTGCCTTTCTTAGTTTTTTGTTATATCTTTGAAAACGGCCCCCATAGTGGCCCCTCTCTAAATGGCACCTTGCTCTAAGGCCTTGTTGAAGAAGAAGTTATAAAAATTTCGTTGTGGTCTCACCAGGATTCGAACGTGCAACCTCCGAATTTCAACTTCAATCTATATAATCTTAATGTATTACCAAAATTACCTCGCCTTTTGTTGGTTAGTTCATTGGTTAGCAAAAACAAAAAGAGCTACAACAAACATTTCAAATCTTTGATTTTCAGGTAGATATGACTAGGTTATCTTCGATGATCTAGAGATGATGAGATGCCCAAGCCCAAAGAAGGTCACGCCTTCAGCTAGCCTTTCGCACTTTGCAATCCCAACCTCAAGCAAGCTTGGGCCGTGCTTACAAAGCACAAAAGGCCGACACTTCGTGTCGACCTTCTTTGGTCTTGTCGGGATGACTAGATTCGAACTAGCGACCTCGCGCCCCCCAGACGCGCACTCTAACCGGGCTGAGCTACATCCCGAATACATTCAAAAAACCGGTCCAACCAAAGGATAGTTCCAGCTTTTTAAAAATTAGTATGCAATTTTACAACAAAAATGGCATTATCTCAATTCCATTGTTAGAATTTTTTAGAGAAAATGGGTTTGAGGAGAAGGGAAGAATCGGTTGAAAAGCAATTGCGATGGAACGCTTTGATTTTATTTTTGCGGGCTGGGGATTGTCGGGCATGAGTTTGTTACTGGAAATGAGCAATTATCCTTCGTTTCGGGAGAAGCGGGTGTTGATCCTTGATCGGGAGGAAAAGCGGGGGAACGATCGGACCTGGTCGTTTTGGAGCCGGTCGTTGTATGGTTTGGAGGAGGTGGTATACAAGTCTTGGGATAGGGTAGGGGTGATCGACCCAAGTGGAGAAGTGATCAATTTGCGCATGGGAGATTATCAGTATCGGACGATTCGTAGTGAGGATTATTATGCCCATGTTTGGGAGCAAGTGACTTTGATGGACAATGTGACTTTTCGGGTGGATGAAATTGTATCGGTGGCCGCAGAGGGTGTGGTGATTGGGAAGGAGGGCGAGTATGAAGGCAATATGGTGTTCAACTCTTGGTTTCTGCGCGAGGAGTTTGATTTTGATCGGGAGGCATCTTTCTTGTGGCAGCATTTCAAAGGTTTCTTTGTAACGCTGGAGGAAGATCGCTTTGATCCCGGACGGGCCATCTTAATGGATTATCGGGGATCGGGGGTCGACCGGATGAATTTTTTCTATGTGTTGCCCTTTGATCGTCGCCGGGCTTTGATCGAGTTTACCGAATTTTCGCAGGAATTTTATTCGCAGGAGGAGTATGATGAGCGCATTCATCGGTATTTGAAAGAGTACTTAGGGATTGAGGATATGCAGGTCGATGAAACGGAGTTCAATGCAATTCCAATGACGGATCAATGTTTTGGTCCATTGGTCAACGGACGCATCATTTCAATTGGGACCAAGGCGGGTTACGTGAAGCCGTCTTCCGGTTATTGTTTTACCAGAACCTTGGAAAAGAATCGGAAGTTGGCGGAGAAGGTGATGCACGGCCTTCCCGTTGTCGAAGCCGATATGCTGTCCAGCTGGCGGTTTCGGTTGTACGATAGCATTATGCTTTCGCTGTTGGCGGATGGCTCGGTTGCCGGCCGGGAGGTTTTTCCGGCGATGTTTCGGCGTGCCGGAGGAGAGGGCGTTTTCCGATTTTTGGATGAAGAGGCTGGTTGGTGGACGGAGTTGCGCGCGATTGCTTCGGTGCCGCAGAAGATGAAGTACGCCCGGCGGCTGTTGAAATACGTTTGGCAAAAGACTTGAATGTTGCTATGATACTACGATTCTATGATGCAACAGGGGCCTTGGCGGCCACTTTGATGCTTCATGCAGCTTTCTTAACACCAGCAATCAAACGAGCTGTTTGCCGACTCCGGCTTAACAGTTTCCAATTAATGTAATGTGCGGAAGCAACGATCAATCCGCCAATACCCGTTAGAAAATGTTCGGAATTGGACGGCAATTGCTGAGCAATGGCAATAAGAACAAAACCTGTAATGACGATGATCAGTGGAAGCGGATTGCGGTGTTCGTTGCGATAGGAGTGTAATAAAGACCAACCCGCGATAACAAGGCTTGCGGCAATGAAGATCCATTCGACGAAATGGCTTTCCAGCCATACCAGGCCACCAATGGTGGAAAACGTTAACAAAATGGGGATACTGATGCAATGCAGGGCGCAAAGGAAGGATACACCCATGCCTAAGGCATCAATATTGAACTTGGAGGATTTAAGCCGCATGTACATTCTTTGTTTCTGCATCACTATTGCAAAAATAGAAAAAAGTGGTGAATTGTTTTTTGGAGGTGAATGTTTTTTTGAGATTTTTACTTGAAGTTATTTAAGGTTTCTGTTTCGAAGCGAACCATTTAGCTGGATTTTGCAGCCGGAAGTGAAACTTTGAACAACTTCTTTATAGCATCAAATAATAATGAACTTTTCCCGCGACTTTTCTTGTTTTCTTTACAGACCAGTATTTTTCTTGGTATCTTTATCAAACAGATTATTGGCAAAAGGCATCTTTATGACAGTTCAATTATTAAAAAAAGAAGTTCGCAAACTAAGTAAGGCGGAGCAGGCAGAACTCATGCATTTCATGGTTGAATTGTTGGCTACCGATGATTTTGAGTTATCTGAAGAATGGATAGCGGAACTGGACCGTAGAGAAAAAGCCCTGAAAGATGGCACTTCTGTTGGAAAACCAGTCGGCGATGTTTTGGCAAAATATAAAACCCAATAATGCCAAAATTTACGGTTATTATCCAGCCCGAAGCGGAAAAAGATCTTGATGAAGCTTATGAACATCTTGAATCACAGAAACCTGGCCTAGGATTTGATCTATTGGAACAAGTAACAGATGTGGTCGACATTTTGGAAGACAATCCAACGGTATTTCAAAAAGTTCATGAGGAGAAGCGCAGAGCAGTTATTAAACGATTCGGTTATAATCTCATTTATATTGTTATAAGCCCCTTTGTCTAAATCTTAGCAATAATGCATGGGAGAAGGAATCCAACGCGATGGCAAAACAGAAAATAACAATTCGGCCTCTGGAATTCCATTTTCAAGGGCCATTTAACATCCCATCATCTAATAGGCTGCCGCGACCTAAGTAGCATCAAGGTGACGGAAGCATCAAAGCATCCCATCATCTTGACCTTAACAAAAGAAACCCTTATCTTTGTCAAGAATCAAAAATTATTCTCCCCCCAATCGGTCCTTATTCAGTCTAAATCGTCTGTTGTTGATAGAACCTTTACTGTGCATTCCTACTATTCAAAACTTGAATAAGACCCATCTTTTTGAGAGTTGATCCAACAACCAATCATCGCAACTTCTAATTGAAGTTGGTACCCTCCATTTGATTTTTTTGTTCAGGCACGGATAGACCCCGGCTAGCTGATCTTGCATCCTTTTCGTGATTTGCAAAAGGAAATGGTGAATTGCGCACCGCGAGATTAGGGGGTGTTGTTTGATGCTTAGAACAAACGCACTAAGTAGACATAAAACACAAACACGAATGGGAAGAGCACACTATCTGAATTTACTGGCTTTGTACATAGTCCTTTTCGCTTTGCCCGGTCGTTCACTTGCCCAGTTAACAAAACCCCTAAAGAGCACGCGGCATGTGAAGACCATTCAGCATCTGGCGAAGAGTCCGGATGGAAATTGGCTAGCTACTGTTGCTGCCGATGGCCACATTAAGATTTGGGACCGCAAGACGGAAACAATGACTACGGAATGGGACTTACCTGAAAGTGAACACTTTGTTTTAGACTTTCATCCTACCGCTGAACTATTGATGACCTCCTATCAAAATAAGATCCAGGTTTGGAATTACCGAGCAGCATCGTTAGAACGTGAGATCATGGTACATCATGCTCCCGTAACGGCTATGGCATTTGATCGGGAAGGGGATCGCATGATTACCGCTGATAATGATGGAGAAGTATTGGTACGAGACTTTGCCAGTGGAAAAGTGGTGGGCCAACTAGGAATGAAGGAAGACGTTGGTATCGGCGTTCACGCCCTATTGCTGTCTGAAGATGAGCAATACCTGTTTACGGGAAGAGCGGATGGATTTGTCGATCAATGGTTATTTACCCGGGAAAAAATTGTTTATCGGTACGGAAAAAGAGGGAAGAAGATCACACAACTTGCTTTAGATACGGAGCAAGCCCACTTGGCGGCTTTAACGGAAGCCGGCGGATTGAAAATCTGGGATGCCCAATCGGGAGCAGAGATTAGAGCATTGAAGGAGGAGGGTTTGGGCTTCCGAAGGATTGAATTCTTAAGGGAAAGTCCGATTTTGGTTATTGGCGGATACCGGGGTACCCTCGACGACCGGTTGCGTATTCAGGAGTCGCCGGCCGATGGCTGGTTGGCCGCCTGGGATGTCTCTGAAGCCGAGTACCAATGGCAAAGTAACGTGGAGGCGGCCGTCCTTGACTTCCGGGTTGATCAGGCACAATTGCTGGTGGTGGGAGACCACAGGGACATCGGGGTCTGGGAAGTCGAAAATGGCACTTTCCGGAATTATTTTGGGCATTTTCCCAATGCCATCAATACAATGCAGATACATCATGCATCGGGATTGCTGCTGTTGGGAGGTGACGACAGCCAACTTAAAGTAGCTGACCCCGAAACTGGTAGACTAATCGCCGTTTTGCCTCCTTTGGCCTCCGGCGGAATCACGGCCATTGGTCAGGACATGGAGCAACAATTGCTCGTTACGGCCCACGGAGCTATACTTCAGTTTTGGCAAACCGACGAAACATTGTCCTTCTTCGAACCGCTGAACCAATTGGATTTGGGCAAGGGAACCATCGAAAAGGTCTTTTTTACCCAAGACGACAACCACGAAATAATGATCGTCCGACGCCACCGGAATGTGGCTTTCGATACCGATCACTTTGTGGCGGAAAAATACGCCAATCTCGATCATGGTTTTACCGCTACCCGGCGCCGCATCCAACATCAAAATGCCGCCGAAATCGAAATCTGGAATTACGAGACCGGTACTCGAAAGAGCGGCCTTACCGAATACAATGGCTACGGCTATGAGGTGGCCTACGACCGGGAAAAGGAGTTGCTGATCTGTGCCAATCGCTACCATGAAGTGGTACACATCGATTGGGCGAAGTCGACCTTGTTGGGCGACTTTCCCATGCACAAAAAGGCGGTAACGGTCGGTAAATTCAGCCCCGATCGAAGTGCATTTGTCAGTGGAGGGTACGACAAAGTAGCCTGGTTGTGGAATCTGAAGGACATGCAGGTCAAAGAATTGCAGGGCATGGGCCGCCCCATATTGGACGCTTGTTTTGATCCTGGAAACACACTCCTGGCTATGGCTTCCGATCAGGAAATAAGGATTGTTGACTTAACAACAAATCAAAAACTGGTCAATCTCCCGTTGACCAAACCGCTGCATAGCCTGTCCTTTTCCGCCGATGGAAAGTGGCTATTTGGCAATACCGGTGATCAGGGCATCTTGGTCTGGGATACGCAATATTGGAATTTCCAAAGGAATATTTTGCCCTTTGATCGGCAAGACTATCTCATTTTGAAATTCAATGGACACTTCACGGGTACTCCGGCAGCCATTGATAAGCTCGGATTTTCGAAGGCGAGAGCACTTGCCATTCACGAAGCTCCTCGCCCGGATGGTGTTATGTTTGGTTTTATGGAATCAGCGGAAGAAGTTCCAGTCGACCAAAATCTGGCAATCGATACACCAGAGGGACCGGAATTCACAGATTCACTTTCTGACGAAGAAATGATTACTGCCGCAGAATTGGCCGAAAAGCCCAATATGGTCGATGAAGCGGAAGATCTTTTTTTTGAAACAGAACCGGAAGTAGAAGAAGTGGAAACAGATTTATACGATCAATTGAATGAACACCTCTTCTCGGGGCGCTTTTCTGAACTGGAAGCATTGGCAACCGATCTCCTTTATGAGAATGCCGGCGACTTGGATACCAGGATGTTGCTGGCTATTTCTTTCCTTTACCAGGGGAAATTTGAAAAAGCCCGTATGATCTGGCACCGGTATAGGAATTCTACATTGGCTTCTGGGGCCAATTTCTCTGACTCCATGCGAAGCAATCTCCGGTTGATGCAGGATATGGGGATCACGCATCGGGATGTGGCTCGTTTTCAAAATCAGGTCATGGTGGTTAAGCCGGTGGTTGCTGTTGATGAATAGAGGGGGATGGTTGGAAGGTTAGATTTGTTAGAGGGTTGGAAAGTTAGACGGTTTTTAAAGCATTGTGTAAAATCATGGCGGGATGAAACGCTGTGCGCCCCGTTCCAGCCAAAATCTGTTCCCGACAACTCAGTCCCGGGGCAGCAATAATGGCATCAGGGTTGGAAGCTCGAACGGCGGGAAACAAAATCAACTCCCCGATTGCCATACTCAGTTCGTAATTGTCTTTTTCATAGCCAAAGGAGCCGGCCATACCGCAACAACCCGACGGAATCATGCCGACGTCGTAATTTTTTGGCAGAGCCAATACAAAGGCGGAGCACTCCGCTCCAACGATGGCCTTCTGGTGGCAATGACCGTGTAGTAAAATCTTATGGGGTCGATCGGTAAATGATTCCGGAGTAATGTTGCCTTTGTTGATCTCTTGCATCAAAAACTCTTCTAACAGGAACACACTGGATTTTAATTGATTTGCTTTTTCCCGGTCCTTGGCCAGCCTGGGATACTCATCCCGAAAGGTCAACATGGCTGAGGGTTCGAGGCCGACCAATGGGGTTTTGGGCGTGGCGAATGCTGAAAAAATCGCCACATTTTTATTGGCCAGCCTTTGGGACCGGTGCAGAAAACCCTTCGAGATTGGTGCTCGACCGCTGTCGGAACTTCCCAACATCATTACTTCGTATCCCAAACGGGCCAACAATTCAATGGCCTGGATGCCAAGTGGAACGTCTTGGTAGTTGGTGAATTCATCGCAGAAAAAGTATACGGCGCCTTTGTTGGCTTTCGGGGTCTTAGGTAGGGGTAGTTCTTTCGATACCAGCGCCAAAGTGTGGTGGGAGAAAACTGCGGCAAACTTCTTTGCGGAGCCATTCCCAACAGTCCTTTGATGCTCTTGCTGGCAGATGTATTCGCAAGTAGCCGATTGGTGATCCAGGATGTCCGGACGCCCCATTTGCCAAACGACCCAATGTTGCCAAAGATCCGGTCGGAAAAAGGGCGTCGGTGTGACCGGTAGTATTGATGCAAAAACTCCGCCTTCAACGCCGACATATCCACACTGGATGGACATTCGTTGATGCATCCCTTGCAGGAGAGGCAGCGCTTTAAGACATCGAAGAGATCGGGGCGATCAAAAGGGTTGGTTTCGCGGTCAGAACCGAGAAACTCCCGCAGTGCATTGGCCCTTGCTCGGGTGGTGTCTTTTTCCTGACGGCTGGCCTGGTAACTGGGACACATCGTTCCCCCTGAAGCCGCTTGTTTCCGGCAGGCACCGACCCCATTGCATTTTTCTGCCATGCGCATGTAGCCGCCTACTTCAGAAAAATTCATGACCGTCTCGTATTCGGGAGTGGATTGTCCGGCTTCGTAACGAAAATCGCCTTTCATTGGTGGAGCGTCCACAATTTTTCCCGGATTAAAGAGCTGGTGAGGATCCCAGGTCTGTTTGATATGTCGCAGCAGTTCATAATTTTGTTCTCCGATCATCAGCGGGATGAATTCAGCCCGGACCCGGCCATCACCGTGTTCTCCGCTCAGAGAACCTTCAAATTTCTTGACCAATTGGGCTGTTGCCCTGGAAATTTCGTAGAAGGCCTGTTGTCCTTCGGCTGTCTTCATATTCAAAATGGGCCGAAGGTGCAATTCACCGGCACCGGCATGAGCGTAATACACCACATTTTGGCCGAAGTCGTCCATCATTTTGGCAAATTGTTCGATGTATTCCGGGAGGTCTTCCAAGGCAACGGCTGTGTCTTCAATACAAGAGACCGACTTTGGGTCGCCGGGCAGATTGCCGAGTACACCCAATCCAGCTTTGCGCAAAGCCCAGACTTTTTTGGTCTGAGGAGCGTACACGATGGGGTAGGCATAACCGAGTGCAGCGGATTTTAAGTGAGTTTGCAGTTCGCGAGCCTGTTTTACTGCATCGGCCAGTTGGTCGGCCCGAAACGCTACGAGCAATACTGCCCCCGGATCTCCTTCGAGAAAAAATCGATTCTGAGTCAGTTGCGCATTCGATTTCGTACAATCCAGGATCACTTTGTCGATCAGTTCGCATTTGCCGGGCTGAAATGTCATAGCGATTTGAGCACATCGTAAGGCCTCGATCACGTCCTGGCAGTGAATGGCAACAACCAACTCCTGTGACGGTGGCAAAGGATCCAGAGCAAGTGTGATCTCAGTGGTAAAGGCCAGCGTGCCCTCCGAGCCGCACAATATGGTGCAGGCATTGAAGGGCTGTCCATTCTGGCTGAAGGGTTGCTGTTTTAGCAATAGGTCAACCGCATAGCCGGTATTGCGTCGTTGGACTGCTTCTTTCGGAAACTCCTCCCTGATGCGTTGTTGAACCTCTGGTTGGGACAGTGCAGTGTAGATCTGCTGATAAATTTTCCCCTCCAGGGAATCTGCTTGTCGCTTTTGGTGGAATACATCTTCTTCCAAAGCTTCAAAGGTACACTCGCTCCCGTCAGAAAGAATGGTTTTTAAAGAACGCACGTGATCGCGCGTACTACCATAGACGATCGAATTGGATCCACAAGAATTGTTGCCGACCATTCCGCCAATCATGGCCCGGTTGGCTGTAGAGGTAATGGGACTGAAAAATAACCCGTAAGGCTGGAGATACCGGTTGAGGAGGTCTCGCACAACCCCGGGTTCGACCCGCACCCATCTTTCTTCGACATTTAGTTCCAGGATCCGGTTCAGCTTAGAGCAGTCGACGATCAGGCTTTTGCCGATGGCTTGTCCGGACTGGGAAGTGCCGCCGGTCCGGGGAGTGATGGAGAGGTCATGGACTTTGGCAAACCTGATGATCTTCAGTAAGTCTTCCTTGTTTTGGGGCACGATCACGGCGAGCGGGACTTCGCGGTAAACGGAGGCGTCGGTGGCATAAATCAGACGGTGTAGTTGATCGGTGTGCAGTTCGCCGTCCAGTTGACGCTGCAAAGTTTGTAGTTGGTCTTTCATCTTTTGTTAGCTCCTTTTTCCGTAGTTTACATTTATTTGTTTTGCAAACCATCGCGATCTCCTCTGCCTGGCATACGCCGGAGCAGACAAGTCGGAGGTGTTTAAACTGCATGAAATCCAAAACATATCTTGGAGGACTTGAATGGCAGTTGTGCTCCTCCATCAAGTTCTAAGGGCAACTATCAAAATAGTTGTTGTTGGCCATATTTCACAATATTACTATCTTTTCCTTCCATAGGATTCTTCATTGATTTTAATTAGCAAAATGACAAACCCAATCAAAAGAGGCTGGCATTTCCTGCAAATTCCCGGACCCAGCAATACTCCCGAACGCATCCGTCGCGCCATGAATAAACCAACCCTGGATCACCGCGGCCCCGAGTTTGGTCAACTCACCAAAAGCATTCTCCGGAGATTGCAACAGGTATTCCGGACTAATGGGCCCGTCGTCATTTATCCTTCTTCAGGTACTGGTGCCTGGGAAGCGGCCATGATGAACCTCTTTAATCCCGGTGATACTTTGTTGGCCTTCGAAACCGGTCATTTTGCCAACGTTTGGAAAAAGGTGGCAGAGAGATTGAATCTTAATGTAGACTGGGTCAGAGGTGACTGGCGGAGCGGGGTCGATGCCCAACAGGTATTGGACAAGTTGAATGCCGATAAGGCAAAGCACATCAAAGGCGTTATGGTGGTACACAACGAGACTTCCAACGGCGTTACCAGCAATGTCAAAGCGGTTCGTGAAGCACTGCAACAGGCCGGACATGCTGCACTATTGCTGGTCGATGTAGTGTCTTCACTGTGTACAATGGATTTTCGGCAGGATGACTGGGGGGTAGACGTGGCTATTTGTGCCTCTCAGAAGGGACTGATGCTGCCGCCGGGATTGGGGTTTAATGCCCTTAGCCAACGAGCAGTAGAGGAGGCACAGAAAATATGGACGGTCCAGTCTTACTGGCGTTGGGACCGGATCCTGGAAATGAATAAAACCGGTTACTTTCCGTACACGCCCGCCAGTAGTCTGTTCTACGGTCTCGATGAAGCGCTCGATATGTTACTGGAAGAAGGGATGGAACAAGTCATCGCGCGGCACCATCGATTGGCGGAAGTTTGTAGGCGGGCTGCACTACATTGGGGCCTGGAAAATCAATGCCTCAATACCAATGAATATTCCGACTCAACTACGGCCCTAAGGCTTCCCGATGGTTTTGATTCCAATGAACTGCGCCGCATCATTTTGGACAACTATGATATGAGTTTGGGCAAGGGACTGGGACAATTGAACGGACGGGTCTTCCGCATCGGCCACCTGGGTGATTTCAACGAATTGATGTTGATGGCCACTTTAGCGGGAGTGGAGATGGGGCTGACCAAGATGGGCGTGCCCTTTCAAAAAGGCGGAGTTCAGTCAGCGATGGATTTGTTGTCGTCTACTTAATTATTGATCTCTTACTGGAGGTCAGTTTCTTGCTCCAAAGCGAAACCCATTAAATTATAAGCAAAACGAAATGAATGCCAACACCGTCCTTGCCAATCCGATACTGGCCCTTTTTGGCTTTTTGATCGCCATCGTTCTGTTGTTGTTATTGATCGCCAAATGGAAATGGCACGTATTTTTGGCCCTCCTCATCCCCATCATGTTGTTTGGATTGCTGCCGGGGGTGGACCATGAAGCCTTCATCAAAGCATTTGAAAATGGATTCGGAAAAACGTTGGGCAAGATTGGAGTGGTCATTGTTCTGGGGTCGGTCATTGCCGAGGCCTTAAAACACACCGGTGCCATTGATGTCATCACCGGCTCTATCATCAAACTGGTCGGTTCGGGGCGAATGCCGCTGGCCCTGACGTTGGCCGGTTTTGTATTGGGCATCGCTATTTTTTCGGATGTGGCCTACGTAATTCTCAATCCTTTGGTGCACGCTTCGGCCCTGGCTACAGGAACGGGTATGGCTGCCATGTCAACCGGATTGGTGGGGGCTTTACAACTGACCCATGCCATTGTACCTCCTACACCGGGACCGTTGGCTGCTGCCGCATTAGTTGGCGCCGATATCGGGACGACGATCCTGTACGGCAGCATCGTCTGCTTTGCCGGTTCACTGGCTTGTTGGGCCTGGGGGAAATGGGTAGCCGGCCCCAGGATTGCCACTGTGCCCGACCCTCAATTTGCGGTCCAAAGAAGTCCGGATGGTATTCAGTTCCGAGAAGTACTGGCGGCTTATGCTCCCATTGTCGTACCGATCTTGCTCATCTCGATGTACAGCATCGCAAAATTCTCTCTCCGGGAGGGCAGCACCTGGCAAAGCCTGATTATTTACCTGGGCTGGCCGGTCATTGCCCTGGCAATCGGGGTGTGGCTGGCCTATCGCAACATCAAAAAGGAAGAGGATCGCAACCTGGCCAAAGCCAAGTGGGTAGAAGAAGCATTGCGGGGCTCCGCCATGATCCTGGTCGTTACGGGACTAGGAGGCTCCCTGAGTGAGATTTTGAAGGGGACACCGGTTGTGGACTACATCGTCAATTTCTTTACCAGTTACCAGGTGCCGGCCATCATCCTACCTTTCATCATTGGCATTATTGGCAACTTGGTCACGGGGTCCACTACCGTCGGAGTGATCACTGCTGCCTCGATTACCGCACCAATGTTGACCAGCCTCGGGCTCTCGGCGGAAGCAGCCATGTTGTCCGGTGCTTCGGGTTCGGTCATCATCAAATACGTCAACAGCAGTTACTTCTGGGTTTGTACTTCCCTCAGCGGATTATCGGTGAGGGACGCGATTTTTGCCTATGGAGGAGCAACATTGGTAGGTGGGCTCACTTCTTTTCTGATGGTTGTCTTGTTGTGGTACTCGGGCTTGTTGTAAATGCTTTTACACCGCTTTTACACTATTTTACAAATGACCAGACTTGAAAACAGGACTTCGTTGTACTTTGTCCAAAAACATCGAAGAAATGAAAGCACTCATCAGTTATACGTTGCCGCTTCCAATCCTTTTTTGGCTCATTTTTTTCTCCTCCTGTAATGGACAAAAGAAAGAAGAACTGCCAATGGCCGCTACCACGCAACCAAAAGAACCTGGATCTAAGTCGCGGGATTACGACCCCTTCTTCGTGGCATCTGAAGTAATCTCAACCTCCCAGGGCCCGAAAAGCATCACCCGCAACATCATTCAAGATCGGCAGGGAAACATTTGGCTGGCCACCTGGGAAGGAATTCTCCGCTATGATGGGAACACCTTCGTCAACTTTACCAACAAAGCCGGTTTGAAGCGTTTCCACGCTTTTTGTGCGCTGGAGGATCGCGAGGGAAACCTCTGGTTTGGTACCATTGGAGCGGGAGTTTACCGGTACGATGGCACTTCATTTACCCATTATACGACGAATGAAGGACTGGTCAACGATAGCGTTGGCTGTATCTATGAGGATAAATCAGGCAATATCTGGATTGGTACCGAGGGAGGAGTCAGCCTGTTAGAGGCTAGCTTGGAGGACGAAGTGAGCTTCCGCAATTTTACGACCAATGAAGGATTGGCCGACAATGATGTGAATGCCATTGTCGAAGACAAAAACGGACTACACTGGTTCGCCGCCAGGGGGTCTGCCTGTACTTATGACGGAAAAAAATTCACCGAGTTTACCAACCATTTGGGGGCCACTTTCGAAAATGTTCGCTCCATGATTGAAGACAAATCCGGTAACCTCTGGCTGGGTGGTAAGAATGGTCTGTGGCGCTACAATCCCGATACGGTTTGGAAGCCATGGACCAGGTTTGCCGATAATTTCGTTGGCTATGTTCATGAAGACCGGCAGGGAAACATCTGGACCAGTTCGGAATCTAATTATGCCGGTACCTGGGCTTTGACCCGCTATGAAGAATCGTCCCTGCACAAGGAAAAAGCCATTGCCCAGTCGGTCAGGATGGAAATGGGGATGCTTTTTGGCATTCTGGAGGATGAACAAGGGGGCATTTGGTTTGGTAGTCTGAATGGCGTTTGCCGGTATGATGGAAAGCTTTTTGACTGTTTCGGCAAGGATGCTCCCAAGAAGTAGAAGACCCGAAAATGCTACACAAACCCGGAGAAAACAGGCGTCTGTCGAAAAGAGGACCGCTTCCCTGGATCGCAAAGGAATAATGGCTTATTTTTGATCAAAGCCAACTATGAACTGTAAAAATTGCGAGGCCGACCTACTCCAAGGGAATAAGTTCTGTCCTGAATGTGGAGCCAAGGTCGTATTAGATAGGATTACGCTCAAATCTCTTTTCTCCGACGTCCTCACCAAAGGGTTCGGTTGGGACAATAAGTATTGGATCACTTTGAGGGATTTGATTCTTTGCCCCGAAATTCCGTTTCGACGTTATATTGACGGAACTAGGAAAAGATACGTCAATCCGTTCGCATTTCTCGGCATTGGAGCGGCGATTGCGGCCCTGGCTTTCAACCAATCTTCGGGCACTTTTATCGAATTTGCGGAAATATTAAACCAATGGCAAATTGGAAATGGGGAAGCCGCACAAACCGAGAAGGAGTGGAAACTGTTCCTGGACTTTTATACGTTGCTGACCTTCCTGACTCTGCCCGTTAATACTTTACTGCTTTACTGGGTATTTGGCAAACCCTATAATCTTGGTGAGCATCTGGTGATTAACGGCTACGTACAAGGGTTGCTCTCGCTTGCCTTGGCAGTTTTGCTGGTGATCAGTTCTGTGACCCATCCGCTATTGTATTTGAGCTCTCCACTGATTGGGCCTGCCTATTACTTCTATGCATACGGTAGGCTGTACGGTTTATCAGCACTTAAGATCGCAAAGAAATTCTTCAAATATTTATTGCTGTACTCGATCATGGGGGCTGTGATTACCAGCGCCATTGAGCTGGTTAAAATCTTGTTTGGCCTAGGTTGATAGTCGCCACTCCCCGCAATAGACATTAAATTGTTCTTTTTTTAGGAACCCAACTAACGTCATGCCGTAAGTTTGGGCCAATTGGAGGGCGAGGCTAGATGGTGCGCCGACCGCAGCCAACATGGGTATGCCAGCTTTGAGGGATTTTTGGATCAATTCGAAGCTGGCCCGTCCACTGACGAGGATCAAACTGTCTTCTAAGGGTAAAATTCCTTGCTGCAAGGCGGTCCCAACTACCTTGTCTACTGCATTGTGGCGCCCGACATCTTCCCTGGAAAAGACCAATTGCCCCGAGGGTGCAAACAATCCGGCCGCATGGATGCCGCCGGTATCTTGAAACAACTGCTGGCTTTGACGCAGGATATCCGGGAGTTGGACTAGAACACTGGCAGCAACAATTGGCTGTTTGGAGTTTATCTTGGGCAGATCTAAGTTATGCACTGCGTTAATGGACGCTTTGCCACAGACTCCACAACTAGAGGTCGTATAAAAATGGCGCTTCAGCCGTTCCAGGTCTACTTCGACGTAGGGTTCTAGTTCGACCAATACCGTATTTTCACTGATTTCGCCAAACCAAGTTTCTGCATAACGGATGTGCCGGACCTCCTCCTTTTTGCTAAGGATACCCTCGGTATAGAGAAAGCCGACTGCCAGTTCAAAATCATGACCCGGTGTTCGCATCGTAATCGAAATACTCTGCTGGGTACGATCGTTTTCCGGGCCGTAGCTCAATTGGATCTCCATAGGTTCTTCCACTGCCAGTTGGTCTTCCACTTCAACCTTCCGATCCGGGCGGTGACGTGAAATCGTCGTTTTGTAGATGCTTTTCATAATTTTGGACCCTACGGAGTGCTGGTCCTACTTTTTGATGATTTCCACTTCAATGAATTTACTGGCGGGGGTATTACTTCTCTTCGCCACACTGTTGATCGGTACCAGCACGTTGGTTTCCGGAAAATAGGTAGCGATGCAGCCCGTTGCAATGTCATAGGGAACGACCTTGAAATTGTGGGCTATTCGTTCTTTACCCTTGTATACACTCTTGAGGTCGACGGTTTCCAACCTGGCCAAATTCCTCGACGCCATATCTCGTTCGTTCATCAGGACGACGCGTCGCTCGTTGGCGATGCCCCGGTAGCGATCGTCCATACCGTAAATGGTAGTATTGTACTGATCGTGGGAGCGAATGGTCATCATGATCAGGTGGTTTGGTGCGATCTTGTTTTCGGGGATCGGATTGACGGTGAATTGGGCCTTACCGCTGGCAGTACTAAATTTTCGGTTGCGAGCGCCATTGGGTAAGTAAAACCATCCGGTACTTTTGACTCGCTCATTGTAATTTTCAAAACCGGGAATGACGGCTTCAATGTGGTCGCGCACCACATCGTAATTGCCGGCCATTTCAGTCCAGTTGATACCGGGGGCTTCGAAAACGGCGTTGGCAATGCCGGCAACTATGGCCGGTTCGCTGTATAGGTGCGGAGATGCCGGTTTGATACTGCCTTTGCTCCGGTGTACGACACCCATCGAATTTTCCATAGTGACGAACTGCAGGCCATTTTCCTGGACATCCGTTTCTGACCGGGAGATGCAAGGCAAAATGATGGCTTCGGCTCCCGTAACCAGATGGGACCGGTTTAGCTTGGTGGAGACCTGGATGGTCAATTCACAGTTTTGCATGGCTCTTCCGGTGTATTCGCTGTCGGGAGTCGCAGAGATGAAATTACCGCCCAGTGCCATGAATACTTTTATTTGACCGTCGTGCATGGCTTTAATACTCTCCACTACGTCGTAGCCGTGTTTTCTCGGGGCATTGATCCCGAAGTGCTGGTCCAAGTTTTGGAGAAAACCCTCTTTGGGCTTTTCCCAAATGCCCATGGTCCGATCGCCCTGCACATTGCTGTGCCCCCGAACCGGACAGGTGCCGGCACCGGGTTTGCCAATGCTTCCTTTGGCCAGTAAAAGATTGACGATTTCTCGGATATTGTAAACTCCATTTTCATGTTGGGTAATACCCATGGCCCAACAGACAATAATTTTTTTGTGGTCGATCAATAATTGAGCGAAATGTCTTATTCCCGATTCCTCGACGCCGCTTTTAGCCAGCGCTTCTTCAAAATCGATGTTCTTTACGTCGGTTAGAAAGGCATCGTAATTTTCGGTGTGATCGCAGATGAATTCGAGATCGAAGACCGAACCCGGGTTTTTTTCCTCTTCCTGATAAAGCAAATGCAAGACGGCTTTGAGCAGGGCTACATCGCCATTGATTCTAACCTGCAAATACAAGTCGGTCAACTTCGTTCCGCCCTGTACGATCGATAATGGGTTTTGTGGATCGACAAAGACATTGGTGCCCGTTTCCGGGATCGGGTTGATGGATACGATCTTTCCTCCGTTCTTTTTACATTTTTCCAAGGCCGAAAGCATCCGGGGGTGATTGGTGCCGGGGTTTTGTCCCATAACGACAATGACCTCCGCCACGTGCAAATCTTCCAGCGTTACGCTGCCCTTACCGATGCCAACCGTTTCGCTGAGTGCGGATCCGCTGGATTCGTGGCACATGTTGGAGCAATCGGGAAGATTGTTGGTACCGAAACGGCGCGCCAACAATTGGTACATGAAAGCCGCTTCATTGCTGGTCCGGCCCGAAGTGTAAAAGCAAGCTTCATCAGCAGTATGGAGTTGATTTAGCTTGTCGCCAATCAATTGGAAAGCATCGGCCCATTCAATGGGTTCGTAGTGAGACTGTCCCGCTCTCAAATACATCGGGTGGGTAATTCGTCCGGCTTTTCCAATTTTGTAGTCGGACCAAGTACTCAATTCCTCTACCGAATGGCGCTTGAAAAAATCTGGCGTTACTCGCTTCTTAGTTGCTTCTTCCGCAATGGCTTTGACCCCGTTTTCGCAATACTCACCCAGGGTAGAACGTTTGCCGTCCGGATCGGGCCAGGCACAACCCGGACAGTCGAAGCCGTCCTTTTGATTCATCTTATTGAGAATCTTGATGCCTCGCCAGATTCCCAGTTCTTGACTCAGGTGTTGCATGGAGGATACCAATGCGGGGATACCCGCCGATTTTTTCTTCATGGCATTCAGCCGGATATCGGCAAATTCTTCCGGGGGGACGATTTGTACTTGTCGTTTATTCATAAGCGGGATCTAAAGGTTCCTTGAATTTATTGATTTTTCGTTGAGAAAGGCAGATCTTTCAACAGAATCCAACCTGCATCCAAAATAAGTCATAATTTTGAAAAACTCCTGATGAGGCCAGCGTTGCCGTCGGTTCGAAACCAGGAAAATCCACCAAAGAAATGCGGTATTTGCAAATATGCAGCAGGAGCCGATCTCCAAAATAAAAAGATCGTATTGGTGAAAGATGTCGTTTCAAGTGGCGGAGCATTGATCGAAGCGACCAAATTATTAAGATCTGATGGTATCAAAGTAGATACTGCGATATGCGTAATTGATCGCCAAACCGGCGGTAAAGAAAATCCGGAAAAATTAGGGGTGACATCGGTTAGTTTATTGACCAATGACTAACCTGAAATCAGACCCGGCGAACCACCAAGCTTCCAATGGAATAACCGGCTCCAAAAGAGCAAATCAGGCCGTAATCCCCACTTTCGAGATCATCGTGAAATTTATGAAAAGCAATCAACGAGCCTGCTGAAGCTGTATTGGCAAATTCGTCCAACACCACCGGGGCCTCCTCAAACGAAGGTTGTCGGCCCAGGAGCAGTTTGCAAATCAATTGATTCATATTGATGTTGGCCTGATGCAGCCACCAACGTTTGATATCATCATTGGTCAATCCCTGACTTATAATGTGTTCCGAAATGTGCTTGGCTGCCAACGGACAAACTTCCTTGAACACCGTGCGACCGTTCTGTGAAAAATACTGGTCGGCATCCAAAGGGTTGGCATCATTGGCATTCAATACATAACCAAAGTTCGACCGAATATTGTTGGAATACTGAGTAAGAGCTTTGGTGCTCAAAATTTCAAAAGCGGTTGTTGCCGTACATGTTTCTTTTGACTCTACAATGGTGGCAACCGAAACATCTCCAAAGATGAAATGACTGTCACGATCCTTGTAGTTCACTTGTGGGGAAGTCAGCTCCGGATTGATGACCAGGACACATGTCGCCGTTTCGGCTTTGACCATTTCATAAGCCCGGTGCAGAGCGAACGTTGCTGCCGAACAAGCCACCAACATATCGAATCCAAATCCAATGATGCCAAGCGCCTGTTGTACTTCAATGGCAATAGCGGGATACGAACGCTGGGTATAAGCACAGGATACGATGACGGCATCAATGTCTTCCGGCTTTTTATTAGCCCGAGACATGGCTTCACGGGCGGCCAATACGGCCATTTCTCCCTGGTCAGACAGCGCTTCATCCGGCCTTTTGGCAATGTTGGGCCGCATCCGGTCGAGATCCAATATCCCCTTTTTTTGGTAGATGTAACGTCGTTTGATACCCGAGGCTTTTTCAATGAATTCGGCGGAGGAATGGGTCTTTGGTTTGATTTCGCCCTTCTGGATAAGTTCCGCATTTTCTTCATTGTATCGATCCGCATGTTGGTTGTAGGAATCAACCAGTTCTTCGTTGGTAAGTACGAATTCCGGGATCCAGAGCCCGCTTCCACTAATTACTACTTGTTTTGTTGCCATACTTCGCCTTATTTTCGAGGCGCTAAGATAGTAATGCTGTTCGTAGTTTGAAAATGCTGTTCACAAACGGCTGTTTTAAAGAATACAAACATCACTCAATATGTCAGTAATTGGATTAGGGACCGCCGCCATCGGTCGGCCGCAATACATCAATATACGCCAGACGGCCAACGATCGTCTAAACCTGAAGGAATTCCGCGAAGGGGCCTGGCGCATACTCAATCAGGCGTATGATCTTGGGATACGCTACTTTGATACGGCACCGGGCTACGGCTTTGCCGAGGCCTTGTTGATCGAATGGCTGGAGGAGAAAAAAGATCAGGAAATCGAGGTGGCCACGAAGTGGGGCTATACTTATGTAGCCAACTTTGATCCGCAGGCGCGGCAGCACGAAGTAAAGGAACACTCACTGGGGAAACTGCTGGAGCAATGGCGACAATCTGAACAATTGTTTCCCTATTTGACGACCTATCAAATCCATTCGGCTACTTTCTCTACCGGGGTATTGGAAAACCAAGCAGTGCTGGAACAATTGGCAAATTTAAAATCGGAATACAACCTGCTGATAGGCATTACGACCACGGGAGCGGACCAACTAGCTGTATTGCGGAAGGCCTTAGAGGTGATAGTAGATGGCATCGAACTCTTTGATGTCTTTCAATCCACCTACAATATCTTGGATCAAAGCATTGCCGAAGTAGGGGAGGAATTGGCCGTTCGCAACAAAAGGCTCATTGTCAAAGAAGCCCTGGCCAATGGCCGGCTGTTTCCCAACGAGCGCTACCCGCACCATCGAAAACTCTATGACCAGTTGACTCATTTGGCCCGCAAGTACAATGTAGGTATAGACGCCATTGCATTGCGTTTTTGCCAGGACAACATTCCCGCTTATGCAGTTTTAAGTGGTGCGTCAATTGATCAACACCTGACCCAAAACCTGAAAGCCAATCAAATACAAATGGTTGAAGAAGATTTGAAATCCCTGGAAACATTTTCGGTATCCAGTGATGCTTATTGGGCAGAACGGAAGCAGTTGGATTGGAATTAAGGCAAAAAAAAAGCCCCAACCCGGGGCTCCTAATAACAAATCATAATCTCATGAAAATAAGACGACCTAATTACTTATGTTTCTTTAACTCATAAATTCGTTTTAAAATCATCGGTTTTTGGGGCACGTGTTTTGGAATTAAAATTCTTGGCTCTATGTATTTTTTTGGTTGCTCTCAAAGCTCTTTGTTGATACAAATATGCAACGGTTCTACTCCGAAGTAAAAGACAATTATTGGGGTTTGTTGAAAAAAAAGGCCTTAAAATTAAAGATTTACGTTGTTAAGTACTTGTTTTTTAGATATTTATGATTGTTTCATTGTTGTGTATAAAAAAGTTTTAGATGTTGAAAATTTGATGTTTTGACCTCCTCCGAGGTTTTTCTTATGGGCGAAGTCCGACGACCAAGAAAAAGGAAACAGCCAAGTCAAATGTTCCTCGGAGGTATGGTGCTTGAAGAGATAACACCTCCGAGGACTACCATGCTTAGCCTCTCCGAAAGCCTTACCACCAGTTCTTTATGCAGTTTAATAACCTCGGAGGAGGTGTTCGTGATTTTCCTGCGAGGTTTTTCTTATGGGCAAAGTCCGACGACCAAGAAAAAGGAAACAGCCAAGTTAAATGTCCCTCGGAGGTATGGTGCTTGAAGAGATAACACCTCCGAGGATCACCAAGCTTAGCATCTCCGAAAGCCTTGCCACCAGTTCTTTATGCAGTTTAAAAAC
>JANQRV010000540.1 GCA_028284395.1 Saprospiraceae bacterium | reverse complement strand
CCATTGGTGGGCCGAATTTGGAGAGCATTCCTGGAATAGAATTGCTCGCATCACCGCAGTAGAAAAAGGGCTGTCAGCAACGGCTACCAACCGCTTGTTCGCCCTCATCAATATGAATCTTTACGATCTCTATTTGGTCTCTTTCGACAGTAAGTATCATTACGATACCTGGCGCCCATACACAGCTATTCGCAATGGAGATACCGATGGTAATCCTCTAACCAGTGCGGATAAGGATTGGAAAACTGAAATGGTCACACCACCCTGGCCGGAATACCCTTCGGCTCATGCAGCGGTCGGGGCCGGCGGTGCTGAGATCGTTGCTCATGTGTATCAGACCCCGAAGATATCTTTTAAAATGGCATCTGTAACGGCTCTTCCCGGTGCACCGGAACGCCATTATGACGACCTCGATCAAGCGGCGGCAGATTGTGCAGATTCCCGTATTATGAATGGTTTTCATTTTCGCTTCGCTACCGAAGAAGGGAAGAAACAAGGAAGGTTGGTTGCCCGGCACGTAATCGAAAACTTTTTACGGCCGATTGGAGATTAGTACTTTACCCAATTCAGAAACCCCAAAATGAACAACTCAAATTTGATGACGGGCGCGGAGTTTCTGAAAAAGGACCTACATCATCTCCCGATAAGCAGAAGGTGTCGTGCGGAACCATTTCCGAAATGCATTGATAAAAGAACTCGACTCCGCGTAACCCAGAAGATAGCTCACCTCTTTCACACTGTGGTCTTTTTTGAGATAGATTACAGCGAGCTCTTTTCTGATTTCTTCTGTGATCTTGGAATAACTAGTGCCTTCTTCTTTGAGCTTTCGTTGCAGGGACCTGGATGACAAATTAAGTAAGGTTGCTACGTCAGAAACGGAGGGCAAGGCCGGTTCCAATTGGGTATAGATCATGGATTTAACCTTGCTTCGAAAGGTTTTTCGATGATCATTCAACTGCATCAAGCGTTCGCATGCCACCTTTTCCAACACCATTAGCAATTCGTAATCAGCATAGTGAATTCGTTGTTGTAATATTCCTTTGTCAAATTCCAGATAATTGTTCGCGGCTTCAAATTTCAGGTGAGTATTGAAGATCCGGTAATATTGATCTGTCGCATCGGTTCGGAACTGCAGGGCAGCATCCAACGGCAAGCAGTTTTTCCCGATCAAAAAACGGATTTCTTTATAGGCAAATGCCATGACTGAGCTCATCAAATGACGGGCTGCAACTGGAAAATCAATGGGACAACGGCGGTCCAATTCAAACAAAATACGAAAAGTGTTTTCACCTTTCTTGAGATGAATGTTGAAAGCATTCGTCAAGAGTTGCAGGTATTCAATGGCCTTCTCCAAAGCCGTTTCAACGGTATCGCTGAACTGGATCAACTGCCCTACGATTTTCAGTGCTGCCATGTTTCCAGTTGCTCCCAGATGCAGTCCAAATTCACGATCTCCCGTTTTATGCTCGATGTGCGCATACAACTTCTCCGCTTCCAACAAGGGAATTACCTCAACTTCTACACTACCCTGCTTTTTCTCCCAATGTGTCGTATGCACGCCCCGTGTTTCAGCAAACCGGAGCAATTGCACCAATAATGCTTTTGAAATAAAAAGTTCTTCCATGTTCCAAATTTAGAGGGCCAGAAGATAAAAAGAAACCAATGGCGCCAAAGATCAATAGAATGTCGCTTTTGCACAGTGAAGCGATCATGATTCGGGCATAAATTACCAGCAAAAAACCTTATAGATATGATACAAAGAATTTTCAGCGCTGCTCTCCTTTTCATCTTTCTGAGCGGATGCAAGATGGCTGATTTAAGTATGACAACGCAAGGGCCCACTCCGCAATCGGAAGCTATGGCCAGGAACAAGATCCAGGAAACGATAGATCGCCAGGGTTTTCGACGAATGGCCCACCACCAAGTCTACCAATACACGGTGCGCGATCATTGGCGTGGCGTGCTGGCTAGAATGGCACGTCTCTGGCCAGAAGTTGATGCCCATCTTCATTTCAAACAGAATTTCAACACTTTCGACTCCCGGATGACCTTTCTAAACGGGGATCGATCAGGAGATGAAATTGGTCTCCAATCGTGGCAATTGTACGAAAAGAAGAGAGACTGGACTTCCGTCAGGGAATTGGATTCAAAAAACAAAAGCAACAACTATGTCTTCGCCCTGGCCACTTTCCACTACTTCATTGAAATGCCATTTCGTCTGAGCAATGCCGAGCTACTTCGATACTACGGCATTGAACGATTAAATGGCAATACCTATGACTTGGTTTTTGCTTCCTGGCATTCGGAAAAACCAAGTCCTGACTTCGACCAATACATCCTCTGGATTAATGCCGATACAAAACTGGTGGACTATGTCGTGTATACCCTAAGGGACAACAAGAATCCATTGACTCGGGGCATGTATGGCTCCGTTGCCTTCCAGGATTATCGCAACGTGGATGGCTTTCTAGTTCCGTTTTCGATGACGGTTATGCTCAATGATGATGCCGTCAATGGGAAAAAATCGCTGGACCAATACTTTCACAAAATGACCTTGGATTCCTTTGCCTTTGCCGGCTTCGAAGAAAAAGAACTGTACCCATTTCCTCATTTAGAAAAAACAATTGATACAAAATGAGACAGCAATTAAAATTATGGTTGTCAATCAATGCCTGTTTCTCCGGCATTTCCGGCCTGACAATGATCTTCTTTTCTGACGCCTTGCAAAAAATTTTTGGTTTTACACACCCAGTTGTATTTCCAGTGGTAGGATTGAGTCTGCTTCTTTTCTCAGCATCACTCTTATACGTTACCCGATATCAATTGGACAACCCTGGTAAGATTATGACAATCAGCCTAATGGATGGTTTGTGGGTATTGGGAAGCTTGGTGATCATTATTTTTCAGTTGTTTGACTTAACTCGAACGGGCTATTTCTTAATGCTGATCACAGCCATCTTCGTGGGGTTGTTTGGCATGATGCAGTACCGGTGTCTTATCGCTCATAGGAAGTTACCTCGTGCTCGATCAGTATAGACTGTGCCGGATTATTGGCAATCCGCTCTTTGAACAAGTCTACTTCGTGTCGGCTCTGGGGGCCTCCGCCAACCCGAACCAAACCATCGATATAATTGACAAAATCTTGCGATTCATCACCAAAACGAGCCCCTCTCAAAATAACCTTTTGTACGGGATACAAGCCGTTTTCGACGGTCAAGGCCTGTTTGGCGGTAAATCCGACGGTCGTCAGGCCAAAGCGATCGGCCAATTGATAGGCAATTTTTGGAACACCAGAGTTGGTGTAGCCACTAACAATTTCAATTTCCCGGCCATTGTGTTTCTCCACCAATCGGTGAAATACTTTGTATAAGATTTCGTAGGCGGCTCGTTTGTCAAATCTATTTTGGCTAAATCCGACGACGCCTATTTTTAATGCTTCGGAATCCATTAGGTTTCTGTTGTATAGGAATTTAAGCAAGTGATCAAATTTTGCAAGTTGATTGGATTACCTGCTTATTAAATCTGTTTATACGCTCTAACCTACAAAAGGTGTCGATTACACCCGATTGGAGGCTAGTGGTTTCCTTATTTTACTTTTCCTAATGATCCAATGTCACAGTTCGTTCACCCTTATAACCAAGTCGTTGTATACTTAGTTCCCGTTCTTACTAGATTTACCAATCAGGATGAGAGATCCGGCTTTTCCCGTTTCAGCATAATACGGCTCAAGAAGATATTCTATTGCCAGGCCATGATCCACAAAAAGTTTGGTCCAGGAGGCGATCGTCCGAAAATACCATGGGGCCGGATCGGTGAAAGCATCGCTAAAACCCGTCCATGAGCCTTCGCGCCAGCCATCCTCGTAAGTGGATTCACCATTCGCAAAAACGGGATGCAAGGTTTGCACGATCAAACTACCATCGGGTTTCAATAAGTGAGACATACCTGCAAAGAGGTTTTCTACAGATTCTTTTCCAATCAAAGAGAAGTTGCAAACCGCTATGTCAAAAGACTGCTGCAACTGACCAGCGGCCAACTCTTCATAAGAAAGCAGCCGAAAATCTCCACCACCACTTGCTTTAGCAGCATTGATCAATTCTGGAACAATGTCAATTCCCGTTACCTTCACTTTTCTTACCGAAAGCTGTCGACACAACCAGCCCTCTCCACAACCGATGTCCAATACGGTATTTGGTTTTCTTGTCATGACGGCATCAATGATGGCCTGATTGGTGACCATTTTACGACTTCGTATCTGATTGCCTCTGACGGCGATGGTCCAGGGTTTGGCATTTTTGTGCCAGGAATTGATGATTTTTTGACTTTGGTTAGGCATTTTACTGTTGACTCTGTGGTTACTTTTGTTGCTATGGTTACTGTCGCTGCTATTTTTGTTGTGATAAAAAAGTAACTAGCGAGGCGAATTCTTCAAAAGATAGTGAGTTGGCCAGCCCTAGCGGCATCATCGACATCTCCAATTCCTCCCGTGAGAGGATGTCGGCGGTTTTAATCGTGAACACATGGCCAGCGATATTTCTCAATACTACTTGATCAGCGGTTTCTTCTGAGACGAAACCGGCATAACTTTTGTCACCCTTGGCAGTAATTAAAACCGAAGCGAAGCCTTGCGAAATGGAAGCATTGGGTTTCAAGACGGCTTCGGCAATTTGGTCTCGAGTCATAATAGAACCAATTTGCCCCATGAAAGGGCCTTTCATAGTTTCTCCCTTTTTGAGGCTGTGGCAAGCATTACATCCCTGCTTCGAAAAGAGTTGCGCTCCGAGGTCGGGATCACCTTGGATCTCGGCGATGGCCAACATAATGTCTTCGATGGAGGATTTTGAAATCTGCCCCTTCTTGTTGGTTATCTTCCCCAAGTCGAGTGTTTCATTTTCCAGTTTTGAAGCTTCCGTCTCACCACCAAATGCTTTGATCCCCATTCGATGTCGACTATTGAGACTAGCGAATTCGGCCTTACCTTCCTGATCAGCTGCTTGCCATTCCTTGATCAGAAAATCTTCGATGATAGGTGAAGCTTGCCAGGTAATGGGTTTGTAGTAAGGTCCTCGAGTGTCCGGACGAGTGCTCCACCACCAGGAGCCGTCGTAAGGGGCTTCCCTCTGATAAAGCCTGGATAAGGTAGTAAGGAGCTTGGGTTTAAGGCCAACCAACTCCGTATTTTGGTAAATGTCGATCATGCCTTCAACAGCCGATTCGTCGTGCATATAGCGCAAGGCCCATAACGCCAGATCGGACCCTTCTTTTCCGATTGCTGCCAGGCAGGCATCCACTGCATTCAATGCTACCAGTGACCGGACTGCCACGTGGGCCGGAACAATGACGGCATTGGGCGTTGCGTGCAAGCCTTCCACTCCAGGTGCTGGAGCAACAGCAGTTGTAGGCAGGGGCATCTTCAGAAGATGAGGTGCCGCTTCTTTTTTTCCCAAACGACCGAGACCAACAGCTGCTGCTATTTGGACGCGAGCAGACTCATCATCGAGCGCTGCAATAAAGGGATCTAGAGGAACAATCTCCTTCCAGGATTTGCGGTCGGCCAGGGCCCGCAATGCAAACTCCTTAACGGATGAGTCGTCCAACAAGGTCAGTAATCGATCGATCGAACTTTCTTCCTCCAGTTGGGCAAAAGTAAAGATGCCCGCTACGCGCGACTCCAGACTCAGGGAACGATCTGATGCAACACGCCAGGCCAACCGCGCAGCTCTATCACCACCCCGATTCAGCAGTTCCTGCTGGGCATGTAAACGAGTAACCGCACTTGGTGATTCCAATAATTTAGCTAATTTCCGTAACGACAATTGTTCTAAATCGGGGAAGGCCGCATATTTCCAATTCTTCGGAACGGAGCGTAACACATACCCCTTATCGGGGCTACCCCGATACCCGGCTCCATCCCAGGCGGAAAGATACATCCTTCCCGAACCGTCTACATCGACATCGGTAATTTGGGGCAATTCTATAAATCGCTCCGGTTGTTGAGTGAAGCTACCGGCATCCGGTGTTAAACGATGAATGTACAATTCGTTGCGCCCCCAGTCGGCCATCATGGGCACCTTGTTATAAGAATTCGGCCAGTTCGGTTCGTCCATGAACAAGGCTCCGGTTCCGGATCCGCCACCAACGTCCTCCAGTGCGGGAATGATCTCATCCGTAAAGTGTTTGAAAAGAACTGGATAGCCATACTCTCCCGACTGTACCTGATGGGCAAATCGAATGTTCCAGCCACCGCCATCATTGGTATTTCCACGTGTAAAAATATTCATAAAAGGGTCAATAGCGACGTCGTAAATATTGCGCAGTCCATGTGTATACACCTCCATCTCCGTCCCATC
>JANQRV010000500.1 GCA_028284395.1 Saprospiraceae bacterium | reverse complement strand
CCATGCATACCGAAGCGATCAACCACGATCCGGCCATTACGTTTTTTCAAACGGGCTCTCAACAACCGGGCCGTCCCTGCATTGGTTCCTGGCTTAGCTACGGCCTGGGTAGCTCCAATCGGGACTTGCCCGAATTTTGCGTATTGCTGTCCAACGGTACCGGCAAATTAAATGCCCAGCCTTTGTATGCGCGCCTTTGGGGCAGCGGCTTTTTATCCTCGAAACACCAGGGCGTCCAATTTCGGTCGGGCAAAGACCCGGTACTCTATCTCAACAATGCGCCGGGAATCGATGCGCAAACCCGCCGTTCCATGTTGGATGCCTACCATCAAATCCAGCAGGAGCATTACCAGCGGGAAGAAGATGAAGAGATCAGAACCCGCATCGCCCAATACGAAATGGCCTACCGCATGCAAACCTCGATCCCGGAGGTTATGGACGTATCCGGCGAACAGGATTACATCTACGACCTTTATGGCCCGGAGTCAAGAATTCCGGGCACCTACGCGGCCAATTGCCTGCTGGCGAGGAGACTTTTGGAAAAAGGCGTCAATTTCATCCAGCTCTACCATCGGGGGTGGGATCAGCATTTCAACCTGCCCCGCAATCTGTCCAATCAATGCCGGGATACCGATCAAGCTTCTGCGGCCCTGGTTAAAGACCTAAAGCAAAGAGGGTTGTTGGAAGACACCCTCGTGGTATGGGGTGGGGAATTTGGTCGTACCAACTACTCACAGGGCAAATTGGAGGTCGGAAATTATGGCCGCGATCATCACCCCAGGTGTTTTACCATTTGGATGGCGGGAGGTGGCGTCAGGAAAGGCATGAGCTACGGCGCAACGGATGATTTTGGCTATAACCTGGTCAGTAACCCGGTACATGTACACGATTTTCAAGCCACCTTACTACACTTGTTTGGGGTCGATCACGAGAAGCTCACCTTTAAACATCAGGGGCGTTATTATCGATTGACGGATGTGCACGGGAAGGTGGTGAAGGACATTTTGAGTTAATTCTACTATATGAATCGGGGGAATGCCAGTCAGCATTCCCGACCTTCCCCCGATAAAGTAAGCAGGTGATTAAATTGAATCGTAAAATTTATCTGAGGCTATTTTTTTGCTGGACCAGGCCCGACCGAAGGAGTATAGCCGTAGCTAAATGACTAAGGAAGAACGCAGGCCAGCGGAAAAACAGACCAGAGAAAATTATAAGTTAATTTGATCACCTGCTTATGTATATTACTGTTTTGCAAATTTCCGGGAACTTACTTTCCCGTCTTCGGTAATCAAGCTCAGAATATACATCCCTGTACTCAGATTGGAGACATTGATTTCCACGATCGCTCGATCAATGGTATTGATCCGTTGAACCACCTGGCCGGCCAAATTAAAAATGACCATATCGGTGATTGGCAAGTTTTCCAAATTAGCCACAAAGAGTCGGTCGATCGCTGGGTTTGGATAATAAAGGATTTGATTCTCCACAAAGAAATCTTCCTGTGAAGTGATGATCGATTCCGGATTGGCTCCCAATGCCTGGCCTTCCGTACCGGCAGTAGCGGACATGGTAGTATCCGGATAGCTAAAATCATGAAAAGCATCATAGCGGTCATAGACTTCCGCCCCGAGTTGAGACAAAACCATATTGGGGGTCAGGTCAGAAAAATCCCATTCTCCGGCTCCTTCGATACCGTCATCCTGCAGGGTATCCTGCGACCCTGTTGTAAGGAACTGAATTGGGAAGGGAGGTTCATCGGTAAACGCCAAATCTTCGGAGATATTCGTCATGCCGGTCCCCTTATCGGCGATGGCCATCATAGTAAAAGCGTCAAAGAGGCTGTCCTGGAAAGCGAAAACAGAGTCGCCGGCAATATCAAGAGCGGGGGTTGCATCCAAAATTTCCTGGTCGGTAAAGAAATTATTGTTGCTGATCGTGACGTTGGTTTCACCCTGAATGAAGGTATCCAGTTCGATGACGTATCTCACGTCGTCCGGCGGTCTAGCCAGGAAAACGGAATTAGCGGCAATATTGTTAGTAAAAGTCAGATTGTCTACCAATCCAAAAGTAAATGCCGTTTGTCCAGCTCCCCAAAAGGTATTTTGGTTGAAAATACCGTTGATGATGCGGGGATTGCTACCACCGTTGCGATAATAGCGTGAGGTAACATCGTAAATCACACTATTCTCTACCCATAGCGTATCGATCGGATGCCCACGATTGTCAAATAGGCGCCCATTATTGGGATCTTCCGGTTCTCCGATCCGATTGAAAATAGAATTGGTAATATATACTCGAATGCTGTCAGCGTTGAGGCGGAAGGCCGACTGGCCGGCTTCTTCAATGACACAATCATCGAGGATGACCCGCCCGTAGTCTCCGCTCATACGAACACCTCTTTCGGAATACCCCTTTAGGATGTTCCGCACATTTAAGTGAATGCCTTCCAAAGTCAGATTCGCACCATTGTCCAGACGAAATAACTGAGCGATGGTCTCTCCCCCTTCTGATGGAGCATGTATTAGAAATGGTCTGGCTCCATCTCCTTCTTCGGCTTTGATATGGATGTCGAAGTCCGACCAGCGGATAGATCCACTCAATAGATAGGGTGTACCACGCCGCAGTACATAAACACGATCTGGATTAGCCCTTTCCCCGGTGGCAGTCGTATCCCCGAAAATGGCATCGTTGAGTGAACCAACCGCTGTAGATTCAACAATCAGTTCGTTTTGTGCAATCATAGCGGAAGCACCTAAAAGCAATAAGGCGAGTGTAAGAAGTTGCTTCATAATGTGATGTTTTATTAAAAAATGATTATTTGCGAAACTTAATCTGAAGGCCTAGATCAACCGTCATTCCATAAAACTCTTCGTCCCTCAAACGGTCGGCAATGCCCAAAAAGGCACGTTCCGGAGTGTTGGTAAAATTGTTGAGGTTTAGCATGACCGTCCATTTGCCGGCCTTGTCCAGACGTTGTTTCAACGCCATATCGAAACGGTAAAAGCCCTGATCGAAGAAATCCTTTTCGGGTATTTGTCCAACTCCGGTTTCCGAACTACCAATACCCGGGTTGCCGGGAGACAATGCATCACTTTGATAAATCATGGAAACCCTTCCCGAAAATCCACCTTTTTCGTATCCCAAAGTAAGATTGGCTATAAGATCGGCCTGACCAACAATTGAGCCCGATCGAACCGTATCCAGTACAATCGTTTCAAAAAACCGGGGCGGACCGACAAACACACTTTCTACCTGAAAAAGGGGATAAAACGTTTCCGATTCCGCCAGCGTTAAATTGGCTCCAAGTATGAGCCCTCCCAACCATCCGCCAAGCGGTCTCATATTGGCCTGAAAATCGAACTCCACACCTCTGACGGTTGAGGTATTTTGGGTATTCCTTGGCTCCGTAAGGGTAAAGCCGCTGAAACGGTCATCCGGATCGGTAACCGTTATGGTACCGATGAAATCTATATTTTCCAATTCTTTGTAAAACCCACCGACCGTGAACAATCCAAACTTATTGTAAAAGGAGAAGAATAGGTCATAATTCCAGGCAGTGGTATGCAATAGATTCGGATTTCCAAAAGACACAACGGATTCCGCCAGGTTGATGTATTCCCAGGGCACGATGTTGAAAAAGTTGGGGCGAGCCAATGTTTTGGTGACTGCTGCCCGCACATCCATCCAAGGGGCAACATTGTATTTCAAATGTGCCATTGGCAGCCATTCGCCATAGCGTCTTCCGGCGGTTTTGGAGGTAACCGTACCAGGGTTGTCTTCATCCTCCTCGAGCGAGCCAGTGACGATGAAACTGGTATATTCCTGATCGGTTTCTTCGAATCGGACTCCACCGAGGAGGGTCAGTCGCTTCCCTATGTTCAGGGTCGCCATCAAATAGGAAGCCAGCACACTTTCATGTCCTTCGTAATCACCTGAATTGATGAATAGATCTTCCGAATATTCATTTTGGAAGCGGTTGTAGAAGCTCCAGGCTTTATTGATGTCCAGGTGTCCGGGATAGCCAATGCCGTCACCTGCATTGTAGTTGGTCCCGAACAAATCATTAAATCCACCGATATCGACGGTTTCCGGAATAAACGTCCTTAGATTTTGCCGAATGTTTTCATTACCGGGTAGAATATCAAAATCTCCACCATAAAAATTGTCGTTGGTGTAGGTACCAATGAAATTGGCCAGTAAGATTTGGCCCGCCGCATTGGTGACAAATAATTCAGGATTGCCGATGGCTGGATTATCGCCGGGTAAGTAAGGACGGATCAACAGGCCTTCCCGGTCTCTTGACCGTTGGACATGCCGGTATTTTACCCCTGTTTTCAAATGTCCCTTGAGTTTCTTTCCAAATGAAAAGTTGTATTTCAGATCCAATTGTGAAGTGAAACGGTCTTCGTCTACCCGGGTCGAATTGAAACGGGAGTCGCGGAGGATGGTATTTTCCAGATTGTTCTTAAAGGCCTGACTAACCACATTGATGTCTCTCTCGTTTTCGATGGAAGCATCGATGGCAGCGGTTTCGCGAAATCTTGCGCTCAGCTCATTGGGGGTATCCTGATCGGAAAAAGCAAAGGAGCCTCGCCAGTCGACCTCAAAGTTGCCCATGACGTGTTTCCCGGACAGGGTATTGGCCAGCAAAGTAATGTACCGCTCCCGTTGACGAATATCGTATTCTTGATAGTTCTCCCCAATGCGGTAACGACGACGATATCGCAGTTCGTCCCGATCGGTCCGCCCTAAACTGGAACTCAGCAGTATGGAATGGTCCTTATCGAAAGTATAATCCAAAGTTAAGCTTCCGCCGTAGCGGTCTCTGGTTTCCAGTTTATCACCAAGATTGTGATTGTTGACGGAAAGAATGGGTTCTTCGTTGGTATCTACACCTTCAAATACATAGTCGGTAATGCGAAATTCGTTGCTGCGATTGGCCCGCTGATAATTGCCCGTAAGAATGAACCCAAGCTTGTCATTGAAGAAACGATTGCTCAAACTGAAATTCCCGCGAAATTGGCCGAAATCATTTTTCAGGTCGTTATAGCCGGAGAGCAATCTTATGTTTGACTGTACACCGGGATCTGCCTTTTTTACCGTAAAATTCACTGCTCCGCCAACTGCATCTCCATCCATATCGGGAGTTACTGCTTTAAACAACTCGATTCCAGCCAACATATCCGGGGAGATCATACTCAAGTCTACGGAGCGGTCTGATTCTTCCGTAGAAGGCAGGCGTTCCCCATTGATCGTCACGGAGTTGAACCTAGGGGAGATCCCCCTGATGGAAATCCGTTGTCCTTCACCTGCATCCCGGTACACAGATACTCCCGCGAGTCGACCGACCGCCTCCGCTGCATTTTGATCAGGGAGTTCCTGTAGTTTTTCTTTGGATACCACATTGACAATGGTATTGGAGGAGATCTGTTGATTAATGGCTGCTCTCTGTCCGCTGGCTTGCCCCGTAACAACCACTTCGTCGATCGTAATGCCACCTTCACTGAGGGTAACATTGTAATTGGTTTCGCCCTCTCCGCTTACTTCCACCTCAAATACTTGCGTCTCATAGCCCAGGTAACTAAAAGATACCTGATGTTTTCCGGCAGGCAGATTGGTCAGTCGATATTTTCCATCTAAATCTGTGGTAGTGCCCACACTTAAGGCAGAGATGCCGACAGTGGCAAAGCTGAGGGGTTGATTCAAAGTACCATCCGTCACTACCCCATATAGAATTCCCTTACTCTGACCGGATAGCAGTACGCAAAATAAAGAGAATAGGAAACTGACACCGAGACACTTTGACGTTTTTCGAAAGTTCATAATTCGGTAATATTTTCTAAGTCATTGACGACCTAGCCAGGAAGTGTTTGTCCGTTTGGGTATGTATCTAATCTTTTGAGCTGAATCAACCAGGGAATAGTTGTACGATCTGGACGAAACCTGATTATAACTTGTGTTTTCTATCTAAAAGCCGTTTAAGCATCTATGATAATATTTTTTTTCCATTTGAAAAAGTTTTGATGTAAACACAAGGTCACCTATCTTTCAAAATAGCCATATTTGGTCACGCAAATCACTTACCGATGTCGAACGCAAGTCTCTCGAAATACCTCCTCCTATTTTCATTTTTCTTTACTCATCATGAATTGGCAGCCACCAATTGGTACGTCAGCGCAGATGGCTCCAGTCAGAATACCGGTCTTGCTCCAGACAGTCCAATCGCTTCCATTGGACAAGCATTAGAAAGCGCCCAATCTGCCGATACGGTATTCTTAATGCCGGGCACTTTCCCGGGACGCACCTACCTTAAGGGCAAACACGGAACGGTGGATCGCCCCATCGTACTACGGAGCTTTTCTAATGATCCGGCAGCTTTTGCCATCATCGATGCCCAGAGCCTTCCCACCAAAGATGGAGCGCATGAAGGCCTGGTATTGGAGAAATGCTCCTGGATTACCATCGAAAACATCATTTTCAGGCGCTGCTGGCCATCCGTCGTTCACCTGATCAATTCCAGCTATGTAAGCATTCGTCAGTGCCATTTTACTTCCGGCCGAAGAGTCGTCTACCCCACCGGCCACGATGCCCACCACGTCCTGGTTGAAAATTGCTATGTAAAACATCCGGATGAAGTCTGGAATGGCTGGAGTTGGGAAGAGCTCCACCATGGTGCAGTCGAATACTACAATGGCGCACTATTGCACCCCTGGCGCAGCGGAGGAGGGCACGTTATGCGGGGAAACACCTGCCTGAAAATGTTCAATGTATTCCGAACCAGGCCAAAGAACATATCCGAGGACGGCAACACGGAAATTTACGACAATGTCATGATCGACATTCGCGACAATGA
>JANQRV010000487.1 GCA_028284395.1 Saprospiraceae bacterium | reverse complement strand
ATTTTTAGACCATAGCGCTGCTATGCACCAAAAATTTGGCTTTATGAGAACCCCAAACTGAACATTTTCGGCTGCGAAAACAAAATTTAAACATATTCTTGAACAGATAGTGGCTGCAAAATTTTCCCGGATTAAAAACCAAGAAACAATGCAAAACTTCTCCAGGATGAAAACCGCTCGAATCGCGGGTGCTCTGTATTTACTTCTGATCATTAGCGGCATCACCGGCTTGATGTACGTCCCATCCCAATTGATCGCTTGGGACAACCCCGCCAAGACCGTCGCAAATCTCACCGGTCATCAACTGTTATTCAAAATCGGCATGCTCAGTGAAATGGTGTGTTACCTCTCCTTCATTTTCCTGGCACTGGCCTTATTCCACCTTCTTAAGGAGGTCAGCCGGTCACAAGCCATTCTGATGGTCATCTTCGTGCTGATCAGCATCCCGATTTCATTCGTCAATTTGCTGGATAAATTCTCGATTTTGACCCTTCTGAGCGAAGCTGGTTACTTGGACGGCCACACGACGGAAGCCCTTGCTTCTCAGATCATGATGCATCTCGATTTTTATGGCAATGGCAATAAGGTGGCATTTATCTTTTGGGGCCTCTGGCTCTTCCCCTTCGGTTACCTGGTCTATTGGTCCGGTTTTCTGCCAAAGGTCCTCGGGGTTTTTCTGATGCTTGGTTGCCTGGGATACCTCATTGAATTTGCCGGCCCCTTCCTCTTCTCGACCTACCACGACCACAAAACCCTGGCTACTTTGATCGGCATGCCTTCCACCATTGGAGAATTCGGCATTTGCTTATGGCTGTTGTTCATGGGTTCCGGTAAGCTTCGTCCAGCCGACAACTAAAGTTCATACAACGGCAACAAAAGTTAAGCGACGAAGTCTATCTTTACTGAATGCAAAGGAAGAAACTCGCTGAAATTCTAATGATCCTGCTATGCTTGAGCGGTACTTCGGTTGTCGTCCAGGCCCAGCAAGTTGAAATCTGCGACAATGCCGTAGATGACGACGGCAATGGTTTGGTTGACCTCAACGACCCAGCGTGCGTTTGTGAGCCTCCCGAACCGACATCCCAGATTCCCAATCCCTCTTTTGAAGATCGATCCTGCTGCCCTTCCGGCAACAGCCAGCTATCCTGTGCCAATACCTGGATCCAGGCCTCGGAAGCCACCACCGATTACTACCATCGCTGTGGCTACTTCATGCGGGAAGAATTCCAGGTACCGCTGCCCCTACCCGATGGCGATGCTTACATTGGTTTTCGCAACGGTAGATTTTCTCGGAACCCCAATCCAAATTGGAAGGAATATACGGGAGCTTGCCTGCTGTCCCCACTGGAAGCAGGGGTACAATATACCTTTCAGTTTCACATTGGTTTTTTGGATTCTGAAACTTCTCCTCCCATGAACGTTGTGTTTTATGGGACCACCGACTGTGTCAACCTGCCTTTTGGAGTCGGCGATAGCCAATTCGGCTGTCCGCTCAATGGTCCCGGCTGGAAAGTACTGGGTGAGGTGCGGGTAAGAGGAGTCAATCAATGGATTCAATACGAGATCACCACTACCCCCGACGAAAACATCGCCGCCATCGCCATCGGTCCGGATTGCCGGGAACTGAACCGAACGACCAACCCCTATTACTTCCTGGACAACCTCATCCTCGCTGATGCAAAATTGTTCGCGCCGACCATCGCCGGAATTGGTCACCCGTGTAACCCTGGCTTTACGCTGTTGGCATCCGAAAAACCCGGTGCCACCTACCAATGGTATCGAGATGGAATCGCCATGGTGGGGGAAAACGATCGGGAATTGGAAGTAGATCTCACCGAAGGCAATTATCAAGTGTTAACCGCCTTCGATTCGACTTGTCTGATATCCAAGCCCTACCAATATCAAATACCACAGTTTTCGGGCACTGCCAACCTCCGCATCTGCCCGGGAGACGCCTATTCCTTCGCCGGTCGGCAACTAACGGATTCCGGTCTCTATACAGCTGTTTTACAAAGTCAGGACGGCTGCGATAGCACGGTCCTGCTCGATCTCTCCGTCGTCTCCGATCTACAGGATACAGTAGAAGCCTATTTTCTAAAAGGAGAAGAATTTCGGATGGGACCCTATCGGTTCGATGCACCGACGCAAACATCATTGGAATTCTCTTCTGACCTGGGCTGTGACAGCCTCGTACATCTTGACCTCCGGGAATATCCTATATACATCCCGAATGCCTTTTCTCCCAACGGCGATGGAATCAACGACCATTTCCAAGTCTTCGGCAACATGGAATTGATCCAGGTAGAAGCACTTTCCATATTCGATCGCTGGGGCAACTTACTTTTTCAACAGCGGGGTGGCGACCAGTTTCTCTGGGACGGCGGCACCCCCAACGGCGCGGCAAAAACCGGCGTTTATTTGTATCTCGCGGAAGTGATGCTGCACGATGGGAGCCGACGGGTCCTTTCCGGGGATGTTGCGATTGTGAATTGAAGCATCACAACGGCCATAGAAACCGTAGCAACAAAGCCACTGCAGCATCACCGCAATTCGGAAAATCAAGCGGAATAGGCTACATTAGAGTAACTTGACAATCCACCCTTATGCGCAAACCAAGACACAACAAGGTGCTAAAGATTTCCGGAATCGTTCTTTCCGTATTGCTGATCGCTGCATTTTTTACTTATAGACATTTCAACAAAGTGGTGATGGGGCCAAACGACGGCAGCGTGCCCGCAGGGTATCAACTCATTGACGCCAACGGATACCAGTTCTCTACCAAGGTCAGCGGCAACAAACAGGATACTTCCGTCATTCTACTCCATGGCTTCCCGGAATCATCTGCCATGTGGGGGAGATTGGCAGCCGACCTGAATCAGTCCGGATACCATACAGTAGCCCCGGACCAACGCGGATACAGTCACCTGGCTCGCCCCCTGGACATCGGCGAATACCACATCTCGCATTTGGCCAACGACGTTATTGCCATTGCTGACGCCTTAGGCATTGACCAATTTCACTTAATCGGCCACGACTGGGGAAGTGCAGTGGGATGGCAGGTGGCAGCCGACCATCCGGATCGGTTGTTCAGCTTTACCTCGCTGTCTGTCCCTCATCTAGATGCCCTGGCACGAGCCTACCAGGAAGACAGTCTGCAGCACGCCGCTAGTGATTATGTGAGAAACTTCCAGGTGGCAAAACTGCCGGAGTTCATCCTGGCCAGGAACGATTATAAGTTGTTGGAGTCACTGTGGTCCGAACACACCGAGGAGGAGTTGGCGGCCTACACCACGCTATTTCGACAAAAGCATGCGCTGACTTCTTCCATCAATTGGTACCGGGCCAATTTTGACGTATTTGGCAACGGCAATGGCATCGGGAATATCAAAGTACCGGTCCTCTTTGTTTGGGGAAATAAAGATTCGGCATTGCAACGCTCCGGGGTCGAATGGACCCGAAACTATGTCGATGGCTATTATCGCTTTCTGGAGTTGGAGGCAGGCCACTGGTTGGTGCAGGGATCTTACGACACCATCTGGAAAGAAATTGAACAGCACTTGAAAAATTTCTAAGGCACGCTCATCAAACCGGTAGATCATTTTGGCTGGCTATAATATACCTAATCTATGACAAAATACCTTTTGATTGCCCTTTTGCTATTTACTTCCAATTGTAAAAACGATCCGACAACGGAAGCTCCCGGAGAACCAGGCCATCCGTTGCCAAACTTGACGAAAGAGCAATTTGACTTAATCTATGAATTAGCAGCTGTTTTACCAGAACGTGCCGAGCTTTCCCTGGCGCTCATACAAGATGGAAAAACCGATTTTTACGGTATAAAACGGGAAAAGAAGACCACTTTGACCATCGACAACCACAATCGGGTGTTTGAAATTGGCTCCATTACAAAAGTGTTCACCGGCACTTTGTTAGCGAATAGCGTCCTTCAACAAAAAGTGGATCTGGACCACAGCATCGACCAGTTTCTAGATTTTTCCCTCAAGAGTCAGGAGGAGATTACCTTCAAACAATTGGCCACCCATACTTCCGGGCTTCCCCGAATCCCGCCCAGCCTGGACTCAGTGAGCCTAGAAAATCCATATCGGAATTTCGGAGAGGTTGAACTAAAGGCTTATCTCTCCGAGGGACTGGAATTGGAGCAAAAGCCCGGCCGGGAAAGCACCTATTCGAATCTGGGCGTGGGACTGCTCGGCTATGTGCTCACAAAGGTGGAACAAGCCTCCTATGAAAAACTCTTACAGAACTACATCTTTTCTAAATACCGGATGAATCATTCAACAACTGTCCGCAGCAATATTGTCGACAAGCTGGTCAAAGGCCTCAATGACCAAGGAGAAGAGGTCTCCAACTGGGACATGGCAGTACTGGTGGGAGCCGGAGGCATTTTGTCTACTGTGCAGGATCTGGCAAAATTTGCCGTTGCCCAATTCGAACCGGCCAACCGGGAATTAACCCTCTCTAGAACAAATTTTTTTGAGGTAAACGAGAATTTCTCCATGGGTTTGGGATGGAGCATCATCCAAACGGAAAACGGAGCTCATTGGAATTGGCACAACGGCGGTACCGGCGGCTATTCCTCTTCCATGATTCTAAACACGGAAGCGAAAAACGGAGTCATTCTACTTTCAAACGTTTCGGCACTGGGCAAGTTGACCACTCGGATTACGGGTCTTGCCCCGGCTTTAATGAATACCCTGGAGAAAGATTAACCACTGCGCCCTATTCCGATTGATCCGACAATTCCTTTGCCTTCTTGAAACTGGCCGACGCCGCTACCGTATCGCCAAGGGCCTTGTAAGCATCTCCTTGACTGTCCCAGACATTGGCGGATTCCGGAAAGTTTTCCGTGTTGATGGTAAAAATCGCCAGCGCCTCCTCTTTTTTTCCATCCTCCAACAGTTGATAACCCTTGTAGTTGAACTGCCATTCAACAATGGCGTAATGAAGTGAATCTTCTTTCAAGGTCGCCAATTTTGCACGGGCGGCATCTATTCCTTCATTCAAAAGTACGGGCGTCAATTCTTCTGCCGCGGAGATCTTGGGAAGTTCATAAGTCCCATCTTTCAAGATGCTCCGCAAACCCGCCACAACCTCACTGACATTGAGCGCAGAATTATTCGTGAGGACGATGATGCAATGCTCGTGGTCCAACATCCGTTCAATGTAGGTACTAAATCCAACCCAACCACCGCTGTGACTCACCCGCTTGCCCCACTCCTCATTCGAACGGATACCCCAACCAAATCCATACCAACTGGTATCTTGATTGTTTAGGATGGCGGGCGTGAAGGCCGTTTCGATCGTTGCCCGGGTAGCAACCTTCTCCGCATACAGGGCTTTATTCCAGGCAAATAAATCGTCCAATGTGGAGTAGATGCCTCCGTCGCCGGCAACCGGGTTCAAGAAGTGGTAGTCATTATCCAGCCGGTTCTTACCATCCAACGAAGTGCGAAACCCGTATACCCTGTTCTTCAGCGGATCTTCCCGCAAGGGGCTAAATACATAGGTATCGTTCATACCGGCGGGCAAGAATACATTCTCGCGCAGATAGCGCTCAAAAGGCTGGCCGGACACCCGGGCCACAATGGTCGCCAGCAAAACGTAAGCCGCGTTGCTGTACCGGTATTTTTCCCCCGGTTCAAAGTATACATCCGGCTTGTGTTGTACCATCATCGACACCATGTGTTCGTTTCCATTCATCGATCGGGCCGGATCATCAGCTTCCAATTCCGGCTTCCATTTCTCATCGAAGAGAGACTCGTAAGAAGGCGTCCCGGAAGTATGATGCATCAAATTGCGGATGGTCGCTTCATAAGGCCACTCCGGAATGTGCTTTTGCACCGCATCATCGTATTCCAATAACCCCTTCTCCTGCAGGGTCATAATGGCCATACAGGTGAATTGCTTGCTGACGGAAGCCAGCCTAAACTGCGATTGAAGAGTCAACGAGTCCCCTTTGGCCGAATTGAGTCCGGTCGCTGCTTTAAAAACAACCTTCCCATTTTCGGCGACCAGCACATTTCCGTTAAATTGGGCTTTTTGGGCCAGCTCATCCAGATAGGTTTGGAAGATTTCCGCCTTTGACGCGGGATTAGGTAATTTCGGTGCTTGTTCCCGGCATGCGAAGACTCCGATCAAAAGCAAAGAAAGTAGATGACCGATTTTCATTGGCGTTCGTTTAAATATCCCGATATGGTTAGCGCCCGAAAGGTAATACATTTTTCTACGCCGATACCGAATCAGCCTCGCAAAGCCCTGAAAAAAATCGGCACTTGGAATACCAATAAGAGCGTCGCTCCCAATATCCACCAGTGGCCGAAGTCATTGGCCACGGAAGCAATGATCAAACCACTGCCCAAGCCAAAGAGAAAAAGACCGGCCTTAAAGGCCTTTGTCTGGACGTACACCGCTAGTTTTGCCCGCCTTTGCCACACCGTAAAGACCAACGTTGCATAGGAAATCAGGGTGATCAGCAATCCGACTGCATCCATCGGGGAGGGACCGTGAGCTTCACTGATCGAAAAGAGGCGGGCATCCGAATCCGGCAACGCAACGATCACGAGGCCAACTACCATTGAGAGCAGTAATAACAGATGCTTCATATCGTATTTTA
This sequence comes from Saprospiraceae bacterium, assembly GCA_028284395.1. Classification (GTDB taxonomy): domain Bacteria; phylum Bacteroidota; class Bacteroidia; order Chitinophagales; family Saprospiraceae; genus JANQRV01. The sequence goes on along the minus strand of JANQRV010000487.1, from coordinate 6,879 downwards.
ATTGGTTTTGACCACGTATGAATTCATTTCTTTGATCAGCTTGCTCCCTGCGCTCGTAAAGCGATAAACATCACAAAAGGCATAAGTCTCACCCCCCATGGACATCTCACCATTGGCTGCAGCTTCCGCCCCATGCGTAATGATGTTGTGAATGACCACTTCATCGGCCACATAGTCTTTCATTTCATCGATTGCTGCTTTAAATTGCTCCTTTCCCACCAGTTGTTTATCCCCATGAATGGTCCATTTGATATCGTCGCTGACGTGATCGACGATAAAATCGGCATTACCGGTGGCAAAGGCAATATTGAAGTCTTTGAGTAATTCCTTTCTCGTAGAATTTTTAAGGTTAGCATGCACCGTGATCTTAGTCATATTTGTATGATTTACACTCAAAATTACACATTCAGCAACTGGATTACCGGGTGTGATTGCGTTCTTTTTCAGGGGGGAAATCAACTTGCAATTCATCAAACCCAAATTATCGATCCTTCCATCTGGTGCCAGTCGAGGTAATCGCTCCCGTACAACTCGTCCATTTTGCCGCGCCGCACTTTCAAGGTCGGTGTCAACAATTCATTCTCGATCGACCAGGCATCCTGCTGAATGATGACCGTAGAAATCCGCTCGTAATTGGCTCGCGTTTGGTTGACTTTCTGAATGGTTTCAGCGATGGAGGCTTCCACCTTTTGTCTATCAACAGCCCCGCCAATTTCCGAAAGATTCACCAATGCAATGGGTTGCGGAATTCCCAAACCGGCAACACATACCTGTTCGATGAATTCGTTCTCCATGATGGCTTCCTCGATCGGATTGGGCGTCACATAGCTTCCTTTGGAGGTTTTGAATGCATCTTTGACCCGGCCAATCACCCGGAGATAACCATTTTCGTCAATGGTACCCCGATCGCCACTATACATCCAACCGTCTATAAGGACTTCTGCCGTCTTTTCGGGATTCTTATAGTAGCCCGTCATCATGTAGGGGCTTTTCATCAAAATTTCCCCGGATTCGGCATCGATCCGGACTTCTCCAAATGGGATGGCTTTGCCCACCGAATCGTAGGGGGTCTCCTCGTCGGGCCCATTCGTCATTGAGCCGCAGACTTCCGTCATGCCGTAAGCTTCCGTCAAATGAATGCCCAATTGGCGATAAAATTGCTTAATGAATGCAGGAGTAATGGCGGCACCAGTGGCGGCTACCTTCACGTCGCGCAGTCCCAAAGCAGCACGCAACTTCTTTTTCAGCAAGCCCGAAACCACGGGAATTTTCAGTAAAAGATCCAGTCGTTTTTGAGGAATCTTTGCCGTCACTCCCAAATAAAACTTTGTCCAAATTCGGGGCACTGCAAAAAACAGGGTAGGCTGGGTGTCCTGCAGATTCTGCGCAAAGGTATCCAGGCTTTCAGTAAATGAGATGGTACCTCCTCCCCAGATGGTCGGCACTTCAACGCCCATTCTCTCCCCCACGTGATTAAGTGGCAAATAAGACAAGGTCCGCAACGGTTTGATCCGGTCAAATCCGAGCCACCCCGTCTTCAGTTCATTCACCATGATCAACGCCGGAGTCCGATGCACGTGCATCACCCCTTTTGGCGTACCAGTGGTCCCGGAAGTAAATTTGATCGTCCACAAGTCTTCCAGATTGGGTACATAGTTCTCGGTCGTCGGTTGGCAATCAGTGATCAAATCATTCCAATCCGTCCCCGTCGTTACTTTCGCATTGCCCGCATAATGTGGAAACTTAATGGCGAATACCTGCTCGGGAATGGCTTCCGACTTATCTCCCCAGTCTTCTAATTTGCCTAAAAAGATCGCATTCAAATCACCCAGTTCGATCACTTCTGCTAATTGACTCTTGGGCAGACTGGCATAAAGCGGTACCGAAACGTATCCTCCCATCATAATGGCCAGATCCGCCAGGATCCAATGATAACAATTCTTGGAATAAATGCCGATGTGGTCCCCCACTTGAAGGCCCTTTTCTCGGAGGGCCGTTACCATTTTCCTGGCTTCTCGTCCCGCTTCGGCGTAGGTAATGGTTTTCCATTGGTCGCCCTTCGGTTGGCGCAAAAAAACTTGGTCAGGTGTAGTTGCTTCCCAGTGGTAAAAGCGCTCGATTACAGTGGGGATGTCTGGTTGGGATTGATGCATTATTTGTCGATTTTCGTCGGGGGTGTAAAGAGTCCCCTTTTAGCCACCGCAGCACTACCGTTTTAGGTGCAAAATCACATTCCCTCTCTTGCGACCGGTATCGACATATCGATGAGCCGCCGCCGCATCGGCCAACGGAAAGGAACGATCGATGACCGTCTTGAGTTGGTCCTCTGCGATGATCTCATCCAACTCTTCCAGCTGACTCCGCAACGTTTCTTTCGGAAGCATACCGGTTGCCGCAAACAGGGCTTTTTTCATTCCAAGCAGGGAAGTAAGCAACATCTGGAAGAGCAAACCCAGCGATAGCACCGGAGACAGATAGACGCCATTTCTTTTCAGCACCTTCCGACATTTACCAAAGGAACTCTTCCCCACCGTGTCGTAAATAACATCATATTTTTCAGCACCTTCCGTGAAGTCGGATTGCGTGTAGTCAATGACTCGATCCGCACCTAAAGAACGAACCAAACCGCTGTTCTTGCCGCTGCAAACTGCCGTCACCTGACCGCCAAAGTATTTGACGAGTTGAACAGCTGCCGTCCCCAGGCTGCCCGATGCGCCATTGATCAGTACGGATTGCCCCTTTTTCACCTTGCCGATGTATTTCAAAAAGTTCAGGGAAGTCAGGGATCCGTCGCAGAGAGGAGCAGCCTCTTCAAAGGAAAGGTTTGACGGCTTCTTGATCACCACACCATCTTCGGGAACACAGACGTACTCCGCATTAGCGCTAAAACCAAAGGCCGTTTCCCCAACCACGGCATCTCCTTCATTGAATTGTCGGACCCCTTTTCCAACCGCCTCCACTTCTCCGGCAAATCCCGTACCGATGATCGAATTTTTTGGCTTAAAAAGTCCGAGAAACAAACGAGCAAAGAGTGGCGTCCCTTTGCGCATCATCGTGTCGGCAGTCGTAACCGGAGTGGCAATGGTTTTAACCAGAATTTCACCGTCTTCGGGAATTGGCTTTTCAACATGTTGTAATTCCAGGTGATCCGGTGAACCGTACTTTTTACAAACGATGGCTTTCATGATTCGTGCTTTCATTTTGTCTTTTTTTGTGATGAATGATGGTGCAAAGAAAGCCGTGAAAGGGTCGATATTCGTTCTGGTTTTGAAATCGGAACGTGAAGGGGATCAAGGGAGCCATTCAGGCGACCGCAGCATCAAAGCATCACTCCTCATTCACTTGCTTCCAATAAACCTTAGGCGTCACACCCATCGATTTTTTAAAAAAGGTATTAAAAACCGTCTTAGAGTTAAAGCCACTTTCGTAAGCCAGGGCCAGGATGGTGAGATGATGGTTCTTGGGGTCGACAACCTTTGCCTTAAAGGCATGCAAACGATAGGTATTTACGTATTCCGAAAAGTTTTGATCAAATCCCTCATTGAGCAATTGCGACAGATAATTGGCGGGGATGGAAAGTTGGTCAGCCAGACTTCGAAGCGACAAATCGGGATCGAGATAGGGTTTTTGATCGGTCATCAGTTGTTCGAGCTGAGCTTTAAACCGCTGTAAGTCCGCCGCATCCAGCAGCGTTTTTTTGTATTTGCGCCGGGTAAACGAAAAGGCACTTTCCTTACCCAGAACCTGTTCCATCAGTCTTTGGAAATCACTTTGGGGGCGCAGTCGCTTTAAAATGGGGTCTGCAAAAAGGTAAACCAGCATGGGCAACCGGAAACCGATTCCTTGCCGTAACAAATCCATGGTCTTGCCTTTTCGATCCAGCATGGCGTGACAAAGAATCAGTAAATTCAGGGAGCGTTCCATCAGCGAGGTATCCAGATAGGCTTCCAAACTTCGGATACCTGCTTCTGCTTTTGGGGCATCTCCCGAAGCAGCATGCGCCAGGGTCGTGCCCCCTAATTTGATAACATCTTGCTGTTCATCATCGGAAGGAAGGCTCTCAAAATGAGCCAAACCGTCTGCTATTCGCCCCGCCAGCAAAAGGGCCTGGCCTTTGTACAATCGGGAAGCCGCAAAGGTAGCGTCCAGTTCCAAGGCCCGGTCGAACAGTACGATCGCGGCCTCAAATTTTTCCTGACCATAACGGATGAAGCCTTTCAGATGATAATTGATCGCCGAAAAGGGATCAATTTGCAGAGCGGTACTAATGTAATGGATGGCAGCTTCAAACTTTCGTTCCGCAACCAAGACGGAAGCCATCGACTGGTAGTATTCGACGGTTGGCCGTATTTCGAACGACTTATTTAAATGACGGTATGCTGCCTCCAGGTCCCACTGCTGCAAAAACGCAATGTACGATAAATTGAGTTGGCATTCCGGGAGGTTCTCGTCCAATTCGATGGCCCTATCCAAATAGGGTTTCCCTTTTATAAAAGCTTGTTCGGAGGGCAACCAACCAATGGTCCCCATCAGCATATACCCGAGATGCATGGCCAACTGCGCCAAGGCAAAATTCGGGTGTTCCTGAAGAATGTCCTCTGCGATAGACAAGCCCCGCTCCAAATCGGGTTTCGTCATTTTCAGAATGTAATACCGACTTTGCAGATATCGCTTGTATACTTCGACGGGTATTTCCGGCACTTCCACGAGCTGACCTTCAATTTCAAAATGCCCCAGGTGTTCCCGCAATTTATCGGCGATTAGCAAACTGATTTCATCCTGGACGGCAAAAATATCCTCCACGGAGCGGTCGAAGGTTTCCGACCAAAAGTGGACATCTTCAGCTACATTGACCAACTGGGCCGAGATGCGCATGCGATTGCCGGCCAACCGGATACTGCCTTCCAAAATGGTGGTCACATTGAGCGACTGGCCGATTTCCGCTAAGGGGATCTTTTTGTTTTTGAAGTAAAAAGAAGAGGTGCGGGAAGTCACTTTCAGTCCCTCGATCTTGGATAAAGCATTAATGATCTCTTCCGTCATTCCATCGCTGAAATATTCATTTTCGGGATCCGGACTACGGTTGATAAAGGGAAGAACAGCAATTGATTTCTTTCGATCCGTGAATTTCCCTTTCAGTTCCTCGCGTTTCGGCAAATAGATTCCGGGGTCGCTCACCGCAAATACCTCCACCGGGTCGATGATGTTCTTGAAATCGAAAAACCCAAGGGAGCGCGTGGTGATGCCGGGATGATTCTTGAGTTCCTGGTTCAATCGACCGGACAACAGGATGGCCCCGCCGATTCCGGCACTTTCAATGCGTGCCGCCACGTTGACACTATCGCCATAAATTTCAGTACCGTCGAACACGATGTCTCCCAGGTGTAGTCCAATGCGCAGTGGAACCGGGTCGTCCCTTTGCAAGTCCCGTTGAATGGCAATCGCGCACGCTACTGCTTCGACACCACTTTGAAAAACACTCAAAGTGCCATCTCCAAAATACTGCAAGATCTCACCGGCATGCAGGTGATGCAGCCGATCAAAAACTTCACGATGTCGGGCCCGGACGAGAGCTGCCCTCCTTTCATCTTCCTGCATTAAGGCAGTGTAGCCAACGATGTCGGTAAACATGATGGCTGCCAACCGGCGATTTTTCCTGCGATTCATGACGTACTTTTTGTTATCGTTGGCCTTCTCCGCTTAGCGATTTGCCGCCGTAAAGGTAAGTCATTGTTGCTGGAGTTGCAGTGAATCGTCTTAACTTTAGCGATGGATAGTGTATCTATTTGCAAAATTTCTAAGCCATGATACTTCGAAGAACACTGCACAGTTCAATCCTCTTATTTTTCAGCCTTTTCCTGCTTGGCAGCTGTACATCAAAAGAACAACTAGAAGCAATCGTTATCGTCGAACGGGGTCAAACCGTCAACGCCACCCCCATCGAAAAAAACTGGGTGGAAACAGCCGGCGCTATTCGAGGCCATGGTTTGTACCATCTACTGTACGCCAATCCCTATATTGAAGACGCCGATTTTCGGATGGAAGCCACCATTAGTTTGGAGCGAGTGGACAGTACGACTGCCCTTCTAATGCTATTTAACAACCACTTTGGGTTCGATTCCAAAGCCGGTGAAACCCACTCCGAGGGGCATTTTTTTCTATACAGTCCGCAAGACAAGTATTTCCGCGTCTTAGGCCGCGCTTCCGATCACATTACACCAGGCCAACCTTTCCAATTGCAGCTTAGCCGTCGGGATACATTGTTTGAAGTAGCCGTCAACGACGTTACCGTAGCGACCATTCCACAGCATTTGCTGACGCCTCCCTTCGAGGGATTTCTGGCTTTCCGTCCCTGGATCAACACGATAAACGTTTATGATTGGACCATCGAAGGCCAGTTCCACAAACCGGCACTGCCCGAATTTGTATTCCGGGCTGGCGAAGCAGGTTACGTTTGTTTCCGGATTCCGGCAGTACTGCGAACTTCCGAGCGCACCTTACTGGCTTTTGCCGAAGGGCGAAAAGACGAATGCTGGTCGGACTCGGGCGACACCGATATCGTCCTAAAAAGATCGACGGATGGTGGCAAAACCTGGGGTAAACTGGAGATCATTTGGAATGATGGAGGCAATGCCTGTCATGCGCCCACTCCAATCCTGGATCGGGTCAACCAGCGGGTGGTCCTATTGGCGTGTCGGAGTCTTGGCACCGATCATTTCAAAAAATTCAAGGCCGGGAAAAACGAAGACATCGTACGGGCTTTTGCACTGGAGGCCGACCTTGAAGGCAAGAACTGGAGCACGCCTTGGGAGATTACCACCGGCGCCATACCCGACTCCGCCTGGTGGTTCGGAACCGGCCCTGGTTCTGCCATTCAGT
>JANQRV010000484.1 GCA_028284395.1 Saprospiraceae bacterium | reverse complement strand
ATTTTTAGACCATAGCGCTGCTATGCATCAAAAATTTGGCTTTATGAGAACCCCAAACTGAACATTTTCGGCTGCGAAAACAAAATTTAAACATATTCTAAAGTGACTTTTTCATTTCCATGATCTTGTGATAACTTTCATCAATTCGATCTTTCGTAATTTTCCCGTCTGCCAACAATGTCTTGATGTGATCGATGGTCTTGCCGGCAATGTCTGGATCATAGGCCACCTGATAGGAGTTATTGGATAGCAACAGAATGTCAACACCGGCGAGAATCGCCCTTTCGACAGATTCCTCCAGACCATAGTGTTTGGTTATAGCCCCCATTTGCATATCATCTGAAATCACGATTCCACTCCACCCCAGGTCCTGCTTGAGAACACCGTCGATGATCTTTTTGGAAAGGGTGCCCGGTAGAGAATCCATTTGGGCATTATAGACGTGGGCCGTCATGATGATATCGCAATGACCGGATTTTATCAAATCCCGATAGGGTTGCAGTTCTACATCGCTCCAGGTCTTAGTCACATCCGTCAATCCCTGGTGAGAGTCTACATCTGCACTGCCGTGACCGGGAAAGTGCTTGGGCACGCAAATGATCTTCTGCTTCCGATGCTCCTCCATGAATATCTTTGCATTAGCAGTAACGACCACTGGATCTGCCGAGAAACTTCTCTCCAGTTTGCCAATAGCAGGACAATCGGGATTAATATTGAGATCGACTACTGGCCCAAAATTCATGTTTATGCCCAGCTCCTTCAACTCCATGGCCATTGCTTGGGCCCAGGAGCGCGTCGAATCGACATCATTTAACTCGCCAATGGCCTGGTGGGAAGCATGGGTCATAAATCCGTTTGCTTCTTTTAGTCGCGATACCAGCCCTCCTTCCTCATCGATGCTGATGATCAACTTCGTGGCGGCAGCTTCCTGCATTTGCCGATTCAAATTCATCAATTGTTCCCGGGATTTTATGTTTCTTGGCAAGCTATCCCTGGAAGGCACGTCCCGATTATACAACACAACTCCCCCAATATGACGTTGGGTGATAAGACGGTGTATTTCACTACCCTTATCGGCATGGTCCCCTCTAAAGCCCATCAGGATCATCTGTCCAATTTTTTGATCCAAAGAGGGTTCCGTAGAGGCAGCCTTGGATTCTTCCACGGTAGCGTTGTTGTTGCAACTCAGCGTCACCAATACTGTAAGAAAGATAAAACCAAGAGCGAAAAGGAGTATTCGATTCATTTTTTGTTCATTTTTCGGCCACTAGAGTTTATGTATGAATATTTTGCATAAACTCTACTGGTAAAGCTCGCATTTTTCTATCATTTTTCGGCATTACAAACTTTCTTTAAAATAATTGGCCACATCAGGTAGGGTTTTCTTGAACCAAGCTGTTTCCCGATTGAATCAAAGATTTTATCATCAAACCATTCGTTCATGAAAAGAATCCTAATCCTATGCATCGCACTGATAAGTTTTGGTTCAGTGTCGGCGCAAACCTTCCGTCATTACGATTTCTTGGGTGCCGGTCACGATAACGAGGTGAAAGTCCAGGTCAGTTCTTCGGTTAGAGTGAACGGCCAGGCAACGGTCGATGGCTTCTCCATCAAAAATGAGGAACAACTAAAGGATGCTTCCCGTTTTTTAGCCCAAGCGACCTTCGGAGCAGACTTTGCCACCATTGAGATGACAGCCGCAATGGGCTATGATTCCTGGTTGACCGAACAATTCGAATTGCCACAAGTTTCCATTCTGGAAAAAATGCGGCAACAAAACCAGACCTATCCTGATGAAGAATACGAAGTTGGAGATCCTGTTTTTAACGAGTTTTTCCGCATTTCTTGGATGACCAACAATCTGACGCTGCCCGACCTCTTGCGTCAACGCATGGCCTTCAATTTAAGCCAGTTGATGGTCATCAACGATAATTCCGATTTTTTTGAAGATGTGGGCGATATCATTGGCCACTACTACGACTTACTATCTACTCATTCTTTTTCCAACTATCAACAATTACTCACACAAGTAACCCTTAGTCCGGCCATGGGGAATTTCCTCTCCCACTATAACAACCCCAAGGCCGACCCAGCTAACAATATTCATCCCGACGAGAATTATGCCCGCGAAATCATGCAACTATTTAGCATCGGACTTTGGGAGCTCCATCCGGATGGAACCAGAAAAACCGATCATCAGGGACAATTCATTCCAACTTACACCAATGCCGACATTAAGGAATTCGCCCAGGTGTTTACCGGACTGGGCAATGGAACACCCGGAGGAGAATTCGGGTTACCTGCAGATGACAATGGCTACGAAAATGTTGCTGTCGTTACAACACCGATGAAAATGTATGAGTCCTTTCACGACCGCAGTGAAAAACGATTGTTAAACGGAGTAGTACTCCCTGCTGATCAATCGGGCATGGAAGACATCAACCAAACCATTCTTCATCTCTGCAATCATGCCAATACCGCCCCTTTTATATCCAAGTCTCTGATAAAAATGATGACTACCTCTAACCCTAGTCCCCGCTATGTGCAAGACGTTGCCGCGGCCTTCGACCCAACTGTTTCCGACAATTTTCAGACCGTGATTCGGTCCATTTTGTTGCATCCAGAAGCCAGGTCATGTGAACGCTCAGAACAATACACTTTCGGCAAACTAAGGGAGCCAGTCGTACGCATGCTCAATTTCTTACGAGCTTTTCCCATGACGGTCAATGAGTACGGCGACTTCTATTACGCCATGGAATGTTTTGGAACCAATACGGGACAATCTCCTCTTGATGCTCCCAGTGTATTCAACTTTTTCTTACCAGATTACCAGCCCCCCGGGCCAATCGGTCAAAACTATCTAGTGGGTCCAGAATTTCAGATACTCAATGCCACCAATGCCATTGGGGTGGTCAACGACGCCAATTTCAGGGCGGTCAAAAGAGGCTATCTCATGGAAGAGTGTTCAGATGAAGGAGAAGAGGAGGAGGAAGAAGAACCTGACCCGGAAGAATCAGAAGAAGCTGAGGAAGAAGATTACGAACTCTATTCAGAGCACATCATGGACTATTCCGCCGAAGAGATGCTGGTGAACAATCCTTCTGCATTGGTTGACCGACTCGATATATTATTGGCCAATGGATTATTAACGTCAAACACCAAAAGCATCATCATCAACGCGCTGGATCAATTGAACGATCCAAAGGACCGTATAAAAATGGCCATCTACCTCATTTTGATCTCTCCAGACTATGCAATTTTAAAATAAGTAATATGAATCCTAAACATAAAATAACCCGACGCAACTTCTTGGGTACTGCCAGTTGCGCCGCCATCGGTTCAACTACCTTTTTTTCCACTCTGTTCAATCTACAATCAATGAGTGCAGCCTCCTGGGCCAGCAAACGGAATACCAATAATGAAGATTACCGAGCACTGGTCTGTATAATGTTGGGTGGGGGTAACGACTCTTACAATATGCTGGTTCCAATCGACAACGAACATTATGGCCAATATAAGGCCATCCGTTCCAATCAGGCCTTGGCACAAAATACGCTTTTGAAACTCGCTCCAAATTCATACAACGAAAAGGAACTGGGTTTGCACCCGGCCATGCCGGAGTTGAAATCGATATTTGACCAGGGCAAACTGGCTGTGATTTGTAATGTTGGCACCCTGGTCCAGCCAACCGACAAAACCGCTTACGAAAACGGTGCCCAGCTTCCCTTTGGCTTGTTCTCTCATGCCGACCAGGATAAGTCCTGGCAAACTTCGGTACCCCAGACCAATGCGCCAACCGGATGGGGCGGCCGCCTCGCCGATATGGTGCAATCGGCCAACACCAATCAAGACATTTCCATGAATATTTCTCTTTCCGGAAAAAACGTCTTTCAATTGGGACAGCAGACCGCAGAATACAGCATTTTACCTACGGGAACCGGTAGCATCGGTATCACCGGCTACGATGGTCCATCTACATTTGATCAAATCCGTACCGGAGCCGTGAAAAGTCTAATGGAAAAACAATATCAGGACATTTTTAAGCAGACCTATGCAGAAATTATCCAGGCCAGCCAAAATACCCATGAACTATTCAGTGCGGCCGTAGGAAATTCAAATCTGACAACAGTTTTCTCCAATTCCGATCTTTCGCAACGGCTGAAAATGGTGGCACGGACCATGAAAGTCCGGCAACAGCTGGGGGCAAAACGCCAAACGTTCTTTGTGCGTTTTGATGGCTGGGATCACCACGATGAGCTATTAAATAATCACAACGCCATGTTAGGAGTCGTCAGTAAAGCCATGAGTGAATTTCAAAATGCCCTGGCCGAGCTAAACCTCGAGGACTGTGTCACTACCTTCACCATTTCCGACTTTGCTCGCACCCTTACATCCAACGGCAATGGCACGGACCACGCCTGGGGGGGCAATGTTTTGGTCATGGGCAATCAGGTAAAAGGGAAAGAAATCTACGGTTCCTATCCCGATCTGATATTGAATAGCAACATTGAATTGGGAGGTGGTGTTCTCATACCCAACATATCAACTGATGAATATTTTGCCGAACTAGCACTTTGGTATGGCGTTTCCAAATCAGATCTCGTCAGCTTGTTTCCCAACATCGGTAACTTCTACAATACACTGGCCACCAGTCCCCCCATTGGTTTCATGAATATCTAGTCGGGACCTCATTTTTTCATTTCATCATTTCATCATTTACTCATTCCTTTAAAAATGACAAGATCAACATATCTAATAATCATCTGTTGTCTCATCTTCCAAATCGCTTTTGGTCAATGCACCGAAGCCGATGCGGACATTTGGCTCAATACCTGGGCATCTTGTGAGAAACAGGAAAACCCCATGGCCGATGCGGGAAAAACTCATTGGATCCAGTACGATCTGGGTGCGGTCAGAAATTTATCGAAAACGTGGATTTGGAATACCAATGACCCCAGCAAACTGGACCAAGGATTCAAACGGGTTCGAGTGGATTACTCGCTGGACGGCGAAGACTGGATCAACTGGGGTGAAATGCACTTTCCAAAGGGAGCGGGCACGCCAATATACGGCGGGTTTTCCGGTCCGGATTTGGTTGGCCTTGAAGCGCGTTATATTTTACTAACGGCTCTTTCCAACCATGGCCACCCTACTTGTAGTGGCTTGGCGGAAGTGAAGTTCAACCTACTGCCGCAGATCTTGGAAGAGCCCATTTCGGCTTGCAACCGATTGGTAGGATTCCAGGAACTCGAAGTGGAAGAAGTAACGGAGACCGAGGCCTTCATTTTTTGGGAATACCGAGGAATGGATCCCTATTTCATTTTTCAATTTAGAATAGAAGGTGCAGAAGACTGGACAGAGATAGAAACGGAAGACTTCGAAATTTTTCTGGAAGACCTCAAACCCGGCACCAATTACGAATATCAGATCGGAACCGAATGCAATGATGAGATCATATTTTCCGATATCAGCACTTTTACCACCTTGGGTGAAGACGTAACCACCGATACGGAAGATCAAATCCGAAACAGGGACCGTCTTCACGTATATCCCAATCCAACCCGATCCCAGTTCACACTTTCCTACTATAGCGAAGCAGGAAGCGACCTGCAATACCGCGTCCTAAATACTAACGGACGAGTATTGATCGACCAACATCGTCGGGCGATTCCAGGTAATACGAAAGTAAACATCAATCTGTCCTCTTTTCCGGACGGCATATACATTATCCAAACTCTTAATTTGAATGAGGGCTTCCGGATGCAGGAAAAGATGATCAAAATAAAGGATTAATGAATTGATAAGCATGGTGGTACCTCAAAGGAGGCTACTGCCTGCTTTTACCATGGTCTATTGCCAGGCCAGCCGCAATAACAATTGAGGTGTGCGTCCCAATAAAAACTTATCGACGAAAAGCACTTCTGGAGTTTCTTCCACTTCATCCAGGTCCGTGAGGAAATAATTCCGGTTGAAAATATTGTCTCTATCGAAGAGATTAATGATGGAAAAAGCCGCTTCTAATCGCATACGATCATGCTTAAAAGTATGCCGATAAGTCGCACCGATATCAACCCGACTGTAGTAATCCAGCCGTTCGCTATTTAAGTCCTCGTAGTAAATCTCGTAAAATAGCTCTTCCTCTTCTTCGTATCGAATGACCTCTGTGGGCTCTGAGAAAGGCAGTCCGGACTTAAATTGATAGGTGATCGAGAAATTCCAGTTTTTGTACTTCCAATTATTAACCAAGGCCAGGATGTGTCTTTGGGCATTGGTAGCGGGAAAAGGCACTTCTTGAACCTCCGGAAAAGAAAAGTATACGTCGCTCAAGGAATAGTTCGTCCAAAGCTGATAAGCTCCCCATTTCTTCTTGAGCAATAGATCGATCCCACGGGCAGTAGCGCTCCCCGGTAAAAACTCTTCCAGATCTCCCACTTCCCCAAATTGTGGTGAGAAAGTATTCAAACCGGAAATTTTGTGGTAGTACGCGTCGATATCCAGCATCAAACCGCCCTGTCGAAATAAGATACCGGCCGAAATTTTGTCGGCACGTTGTGTGGCAAATTCTTCGTCCGAAATCCGGTTCAAGATCCAAACCTGGTTACTGATCTGCAAATCATTTTCACCAAATTCCTTTAATTGACCGATGTATTGGTGCAAAATTCCCGCCGAAAATTTCAGCTTCAGCTGGTCATTGACCGACCTTTGCAAATTCAAACGTGGAGAAAAAGACCAGGTGCCGTTTTCCCGATAAAGAATGGCTCGCCAACCGACATTCAACAGAAAATCCTTCTTCTCGTAAAGTAAAGAAGCATACGCATTGTGAAAATGTCCTGTCTCATCGGTGTTTTCCTCATAACCAGGTTCAAATTCCGCACGTTCCCGAATGGCCAGACGCACCATTTTCTGATTGAATTCATACCCAATGTTCAAGTGTCCGTTCTTAAAAACGTCAAATTCACTCGCGATTCCTAAAGTTTGATCGACGATCCCGTTAGAAACGTCGTTTTCCAAGATAAAGGCATCATCCTCCACATCAAAGATGGTCAGCAGATAATCACTAGCGTATTTTGACCGGGAGTAGAAAAGCTTACTTTGCCAAGTCTCTGCCAACTCAAAATAAAGAGCGGTACTAAGGGCTTCGGATTCCGACTGCACATTGTCGTTGGAATCCAACTCGTCTTCAAAAAAAGAGGTAAAGTAATTGAAACGGTTGCCACTTTTAAAATAGCTGGTCTTGAAAAAGAGATGGTCATGTGGCCGAAATAATAGCTTTGCATTCCAATCGTAGAAATTGAGTAACTGCTCTGCGGGAATATCCTCTTCTTCCTGATCGGCAACCTTGGAATCCTGAAATACCTTGGCCGAATAACTTTGCAAGGTGGGAGATTGGAAGATCCCATTGATCGAATTCCTCCCCGCTAATAAGATCGACACTTTTTCCTTAATAATGGGGCCATTAAAGTAACCATGTGCTTCGGTAAAGGTACTTCCCAGGCCCCCTCCGAATCCGGTAGCAATGGAATCACTCAAAGACAGGTCGATGATCCCCCCCACTACATTATCATAGCTAGGTTCGAAAACGCCCTTGAAAATTTTCACATCCCGAACCACAAAAGGATTGACCGACGAGATCATACCAAAAAGATGGCCAGGGTCATAGAGCTTTGCCCCTTCCCACAACACGAGGTTCTGATCGGCCGAGCTGCCTCTTATGCTCAAATTGGTGGCACTTTCGTCCACACTGTTGATGCCGGGAATCAATTGTGCCGTTTTAAGAATGTCGTGTTCGATGTTCGACTGCCAGTTGGTGAGCTGGTCATAGCGAATATCCACCGAACCGTATCCCTCTCCTTCTACAATACCATCCAGCAGGTAATCTTCGACAACAACCGTACTGGCCCACAAGGTCGGATCCGGCGTCAATAAGACATCGACGCATTCGCCTCCTCTAAATTCTTGTACCATAAAATCCCTAGGGGTGTATCCCACAAAACTGATCCTGATTTCCTCATTTTTAGCTGCGGTTAGCGACCAATTAAAGTATCCTTCTTCATTGGTCGAAACTCCATTTTGCAAATTAGCAGCATACAAATTGGCAAAAGGCAAGGGCTGTAGATTGCTCGCATCCTGCACTCGGCCGCAAACAACAATTGGAGTGGGTTCCGCCAAAAAGATTAAAACGGTTCGATCATTGATTTGAAACTCAAAGGGAGTTGCAAACAAGGCTTTTTCCAAAAGTTGTTGTGGGTTGGTAAATTGAATCGGACCATCGTACCGGAAAGAGGCCAACTGATCCGGATCATAATTGAAAGTGAGATCTGAATGCTTTTCGATTTCTTTAAATACAGCGGTCAAAGGGATGGTCTGGGTCCAACCCACTTTAATGCAAAAAACCGTCGAAACCAAAACCGATAATCCGGCTTTGGCAAATGTTTTTTCACCGATTGATGTTAACCTTTTTCCCATCTTCGGAAATCTCATAACGCAAGCCCATGGGTTTGCAAACGTTATCCAGGGCCAACGTCAAATTATTGTGTTCAAAAGCGCCCACAAAATTACGATTGAATTTAGGGGCTTCCACTACTATATTGTATTGCCGTCCGATTTCCTCTAATACCGTATTCACATCCTCCAATTGAAAAACAGAACGACCTTTTTGCCAAAGCGGAGTCTTATGATCAATGTCGGTCACCTCTGCATCTTTTCCAATGATCAGGTTCACCTGTTTTCCAGCGGTCAACTCCTTCGTCTGCCCCCCCAATTCAACCCGCACCTTACCGGTATAGCATTCTACTTGAAGATTCCGCCCCCAGTGCCGAACATTAAATTCGGTCCCCAATACAGTGACTAAGCCGCCATCTGTTTGTACGAGAAACTCCCTCCCCGGTGATACTTCAAAAAAGGCCTCTCCTATCAATTGTACAACCCGATTCTTTAACCAGCCCACCTTGCGATAGCGGATAGTTGAACCATCATTGACGACCACGCGCGATCCGTCTGTTAATCGCGCTTCCACATTGGTTTTAGATGCCGCATAAACCTCCTCCTGACGACCTTGCCACCAAAAGAAGAGCCCCATTGCCAAAGCCAGAACAGCTGCTGCCGCTCCAATTCGGAAAACGGATAACTTGCGAACCTTGCCAACAGGTGCTTTTACCTTCTGCTTAAATTGCCCATAGGAAGTATCAAGGTCCATTTTGGGAAGGCCAAGCTGTTGTGTAGCGTTGATAATAGCTTCGAGTTCTTCCCATTCTCCGGAAGCTTTAAGCGATTGTATTTCCGATGAACTGAGTTTTCCCGAAAGCCACCTGGAGTATAGTGTATCTTTATCTTTCATAAGCTGGAGTTGTCTTTTGGTAGAACAGGTGAACCATAAATAACCCTACACTTTTTTATGGATTTTTCGCAAGGCCGACAATGCTTTGTGCATCCGCTTTTCCACCGCCTTCACACTGATGTCCAATTCCTCGGCGATCTCCTTGTATTTCTTTTTGTCGATCCGGTTCATCAAGAAAACCAATCGCTGTCCTTCCGGCAAGTTGGCAATGGCCTGTTCCAGCCTCTTTTTAAATTCTTCTTCTTCTAAAAGGAACTGAGGCGTCTGATGATCCTTTGCATCCTGTGACTGATGCTCGAACTTCAGTTTGACCTTTTGATGAGCCACTTCATTCAAAAAAGCATTGCGAGCCACTGCATATAGATAGGACCGCGCCTTATGAATCGGAACCTGCCGACAATTGTGCCATAATTTCACAAATGCTTCCTGGGCGAGATCTTCGGCCGCAGCCAGGTTGCCAGACTTATAGTAAATGAAATTGCGAATCTCTTCCAAATGCTGGTAAAAGATGGATTTAAAAACCTTTTCCTCACATGTATCCTCGGACATATATTGATGGGTGGGGATCGATTGTTATTCAGTTCATTGATAACGGTTTCTGAAGATGTTATATTACTTGGAGTAGTGGAAGTTTGAGTTGTTCCTGGTTTAATTTTTGGGAATGGTTCTGGAGTTCCCAGCGTAGTCGGTAATCTCGCAGGAGGTCATTGTTCCTGGCAAAATCAAACTTCGGGCGGACTGGGAAAGGAAGCTTTGTCCATACGGCAATTCTTCGCGGTAACTTCGACCATCCTGCAATTTAATTAGAGCGCTACAATCCAAGGGTTCCAAAGGAATGGCAGAAGCTTGTTTATCCATCGTCTTCAATACTTTGAGTGCTCCATTGTTTTGGCCTGCCACAATCATTATCTCCCCCCGGGAAGAATGCAGGCGCACCAGACTTTTACCGTCCCCGGGAAAACAAATGCCACTTTCGTTCATAGTAAGTGGTTTGAAATTACCTTTTCCGTCTCCCGATAAAAATAAGCCATTCAATGCATCGTATCGCCCCATTCCCAGTTCAGTGCCGTAATCATTCCCATTTAAGATCAGATCTGGTTGATCATCTCCATCAAAATCTCCGGCAATCATGCCATAGACAGGCGCCAATTGTGCTTCGGATGGAAGGGGGCGGATCTCGAAATCTCCCTCACCTTTATTTTCAATATAAGCAGTATACAAATAGTTCGCTTTCAGTACCACCGGTTCTATGTCCGGGAATTGTGCCAACACTTCCGGCATGGTGGCCACTCCAAAATCGTGATGACGCATGTAGGCCTTCTTTACTGCTACCAATTGCTTTTCCATATCGGAGCGACCAAAGAAAGGAAATTCTACGAAGTCGCCATCGATATTCGGCAAATATGTGGATGGTATGGCGTCTAATCCATTGCCAAAAGATGCGGAACTGGGACGATCGCTGTTGTCATCAAAGTCTGCTGCATAAATTGAAATCGGCCGTTCTTGAGTCGCTCGCAACAGTGTGTTGGTTCCAAGGTTGCCGGCAATGTAGTCCATATCGCCGTCCAGGTCAAAATCTCCTGCTACCAGGCTATTCCAAAAACCGACTTGCTCCTCCAGTTGTGGCGTAACTTCCGGAACAAATTTCCCGTTTTGGTTTTGCAGAAATCGGAGGGGCATCCATTCTCCCGCCAATAAAAGATCTATCCAACCGTCATTGTTGTAATCCGTCCAGAGTGCGTCGCTGATCAGACCAACATCATTCAACATGGGAGCAATTCCTTCATTGGAGACCGAAAAGTGGCCGCGACCGTCGTTGACTAGTATATAGCTGGAAACCGGTTTAGGGTATTGGTAAGGCAATACTCTTCCACCAACGAAAAGATCCAGATCACCATCGCGATCAAAATCAGCTGCTTTTACACAGGATCCACTGCTAAGAAACTTGGGAAGAGCATCTACTGCCAAAATAAACTGACCACCCTGATTCAGAAAGAGCCGGTCCTGGTAAGTACTATCTGAAATGGGGAATTCATAACCGCCACTTACCAGGTACAAATCAGAATCACCATCATTGTCGGCATCAAAAAACAATACGCCCAGTTCTTCTTCTCCTTTTTGTTCGCCATCCGGTCCGGGCAATAAGTCTTTCTCTACGAATCGTCCATCGGCTCCTTGCAGCAAGAATAGCCCCTTAAAGTGGTGGGAACCGCCGACGTAAAAATCGTCCATAGTATCGCCATTCACATCTCCAACCGCCAACCCCGGTCCAAATTGGGAGAACTTGTGCAGTAGTAACCTCTGAATGTTGAAGTCGATAAAATCTCTCTCGGAGTGTTTGTAGTGCACACCAGTTGCCTCGGTTACATCCTTGAAAAGGCCGCGTTTTGATGGGTTACCAGTTTGCGTAGAGGGCGAACCAGCATTTGCAAAATCCGCGGTGAGGATCTGGTCGGCAGAAACATTTGTGAAAACCTGTCGACGCCCCTCTTGCCATATAACAATCAAGCTATCGACCTGACTAACCGGCCCAAGGCCAAAGTGAGCTCCACTTTCTACCGATGAAAGATAGCCGCGGTAAGGAGTGTTCTCCCAGCTTTGACGGCGACCATGATCGTAATAAATTTCAACGATAGCACCGAGTCCATTGATATTTTTATTGGGCCCTTTGAACCGAACCTTTAGCCAATTGACAGGCGCGGTGGTTGCTTCCACCAAGTTATTTCGATAGATAAATGCGCTGTCATTAATGTTGTTCGTCACCAAATCGAGATCGCCATCGTTGTCGAGATCAACATAAGCGGCTCCATTGGAAAATGAGTTGATCTTGAGCCCCCATTCTACCGTCACGTTCTCAAAAGCAGGTACGTTCCCATCGGTTTTGAGTTTATTTCTGAAGGCGTAGTTACTGATCTTAACAGAAGGAATCATCTTCACCAATTTGTCTTGCTCCACAAAGGTCCCGTAATTGCCATTGTAATCCATAAAATCCCGGTCGGTTACATCTTTTGGGAAACCGTTGGTAATAATGATGTCGCGGAAACCGTCGTGGTCGAAATCAGCAACTAACGGAGTCCAGCTCCAGTCAGTCGAAGAAATCCCCGAATGCATGCTGACATCGCTGAAAAGCGGCTCCCCGGTATCGGGGCGAAAACCTCGATTAAACTGAAGTGTATTGCGGACATATTGATATTGATAACCAAAACGATCGTTGTTAATGTAGAACATATAGTTATTGGGGCCAAGCATCGTTTTTCTTCGCAAATTGTCCTCGGGCAGCATATCAACGGCAATTATTTCTGACAGGCCGTCATTATTGAGATCAGCCACATTGTTGCCCATCGCAGAATAAGATGTGTGCTTGAAATAGTCCGAAGCCTTATCCGTGAAAGTGACAGGACCTTGACCATCCCCTGGCCCATTGTTAATCCACAGCAAATCATTGGTCAGATAGTCGTTGGATACGTAAATATCTTTCCAGCCATCCTGGTTGATATCACAGATATTGACGCCCAGTCCAAACCCTTCAATGGAAATTCCTGCTTCTGAAGAGACATCGGTAAAAACGGCGTGACCCTGCGCCTCATCAAAGTCATTTCTAAATAGTTTATCCGTCCGATGCGAGGTACCATCATCGATCTTTTTGCGAAAATGAGAAGGTACGGCATATTCATCCATTTGATTGATCAAAAGGTAGAGATCCTGGTCACCATCGTTGTCATAATCAAAAAAAGCAGCGTGGGTCGTATGCGATTCGTCAGCAATTCCATACGCCGCAGCCATTTCCGTAAAGGTTAGGCCAGCGGCAGATTGCCCATTATTTATGTACAATTGATTCGCCCGCCGAAATCCAGGTTCATGAGTCGTCGCACAAACGTATACATCCAACCAGCCATCGTTATTGATATCAATGACCGCTACCCCGGAGTTCCATTGGTCGCGGGCCGCCACTCCGGCTGATTCCGTCACATCCAAAAATTTAAAATCACCTTGATTCAGATAAAGCTTATTGCCAAGCATATTACCCGTAAAAAACACATCCTGTAAACCATCGTCATTAAAATCTCCCACTCCTACTCCTCCCCCATTGTACACATATTCGTAAGAAAGAATATTGAGAGTATCATTTTCGAGAATCCGATTGGAAAATGTGATCCCCGAATGGCCCGGAGAAATGGCTTCAAACAAGCTTTTTTCTCGATTGCAGCCAAAGATCAACATCGTTGAAAGCAGAACTAAAAGTACGGTGTGGCGCTTCATGGAAACAGCACATTTAGGTGACTGAAAAAGATACCGGGACAAAATAAAAAACCTCCTGTGTTTTTGTGTATTCGCAAACAGCACATTTAGCACAGGAGGTTGTCATTATCGTTCCAAATCAGAACGGTCTATATTTTGAATTCCAAAAAGAGGCTTAGAAGAATTCTTCTTAATTATACGATGGATCCTGTGTAAGCGTCGGTTGTCCTTCGAGGAAAGACCGGTCAATCGCTTCCGTAGGAATTGGGTAGAATTCGTTTCTACCCTTTGTAAAAGTCTTGCCCTGCAGATAAACGCGATATCTTGATTCACTCTCAAGATAAGCATTCAGTACTTCCGCTTGTACTCCCCAGCGTTGCAAATCGAAAAATCGATGACCTTCCATGGCAAATTCAAGCCGATTTTCAAAGCGGACTGCTTTTCTGGCAGTTTCCTGGTCGGTCCAGGGTTCGGTATATTCGTTGACTACGTAATTGGCAGCAGGCTTGTCAGTCGTCGTATAACTTTGACGCGCATCGTTACCTTGTACGGCCTGTGGTACGAAGTCGTCTGGGTTTGCCGCCCGTGCTCTGATCATATTGACCAACTCTCTGGCTCTTTCCAGGTTGCCCAACTCGACTTCTGCTTCTGCCAACCAGATAATCACCATTGAAAGGCGCATGATCCTATAGTTGTTGGCAGTCAGGTTACCCCAACCACCAATTCCAAAAGCCTCCGGTTCACCAACGTGCTTCATAGACGAATATGGACCCGCATAAGACAAATCACGAATAAAGTCAGTACCGTGAATCTGATGCTCTTTGTAAAGAATACCGGGTCTGCCGAGCGTATGGTCGATCCGGGGATCAATGGGGCCGGTAAACTCTGTTTCAAAAGGTACATCTTCATCATTGTAGGTATCTAGTAGAGGAAGCCCCGCTTCAGAGGTTTTGAAAGCATTGACCAAATTCTGTGGCGCCTGGTAAAACCCGCAGCAACCCCACGGAGCGAGATAAGGATGCGCCAAGCCGATACCACTGT
>JANQRV010000469.1 GCA_028284395.1 Saprospiraceae bacterium | reverse complement strand
TCTTGATCTTTTCGACGTTGTATTTGGTCATAATGTGGTCAAATGCCTTGTAGCAGTAATCTATTTCGGCAACCAATTCTTCTGGGCTGCAACGCCTGGCAAAAGCGGAAAAGTCCTGAAAGTCGGTAAACAATACGGTGACCATGTCATAATTTTTGGCCTTGGCGGATCCGTATTGTTTCAATTCTTCAGCCGTTTCCTGGGGTAAAATATTGAGTAACAATTCCTCGGAACGCTCTTTTTCCGCCACTACTTCGGCGGTTCGTTCGGTCACCGTGGTTTCCAATTCCTGCTGCCGCTTTCGGAGGGAGAAGGTCCGCCATTGCAAGTAGCCGAAAACAGCTCCTACGGCAGCAACAACGTAGAGAGCCCTCGCCCACCAGGTCAGCCACCAGGGAGGAAGGATGATAAGATTCAAGGCGATGCCTTCCTCATTCCAGATGCCATCACTGTTACTGGCTTTCACCCGAAAGGTATAATGCCCCGGATCGAGACTGGTGTAAGTGGCCGCCCGGCTGTGGTCAATGGACCGCCACGTGGGATCATAGTTTTCCAAGAGAACCTGATATCGATTGCGTTCGGCGTTTTTGTAGTGGAGAGCGGCAAAATGGAAAGTGAGGTCGTTTTGCCAGTATTTGAAAGTGATCTTTCGGGTTACAGAAATGGCTTCTTTCAGTGGGGAATCCCTACCAATGGGAATGGAATGCCCAAATAATTCAATATCCGTAAAGGCAATTTCCGGTGGAGTAGCATTGTCGACGATGCTATCGGGATGAAAATAGAGCAAGCCGTCATGGGAGGGAAAAAACAACTCACCGTCTGCATCCTTCGTGCCATTTTGCAAAAAACGACGACTGTGAAAACCATCGGTTTCATCGTAATTCCGAAAAGATTCTGTTTCCGGGTCAAAGCGGGCGAAGCCATGAGCGGTGGCCATCCAGAGGCGTCCCCGGTTATCGCCTTCCAAGTGCACTACGTGATTGTGGGGCAACCCGCTCTGCTCATCGTACTTCTTGACGGTCAGACTCTGTTTGTCGATCCTGAGAACACCATGATAAAGACTGCCCGCCCAAATGTATTTCTTATCTTCCCAAAAAGTGTTAGCAGTGGAAATGTCGAAATAATAAAGGGAGTCTAAAGTAGGGTCATAGCGGTAAAAACCGCCGTAGAGGCCGGTGGCCGGGCCCAGCCAAAAGAAACCTTGATCATCTTCGTAGACCTTGTCGAGGTTTAAAACCTTGACGGAACGGCTAAAACTATTGGTGCCCGCGTCATAGTGGTGCCAACCATTCCCCGTACCGACCGAAATGGTGCCGTCCCGGTGCCTTGATATTCCCAGGACCACACCACCTCCTAACAACTTGTTGGAAGAGGGATCTGCACTTTCGTAATATTCAAAAGTGCTATTCACGGGATTGTAACGCGCGACGCCTGAAATGGCAATCATGGCCCAAACTTCACCGGCCCGGCCGGTTTGAACATCTAGAACCTCCAAGCCATTCTTGGGAAGGCGGGCGTTGAACTCCCGCAGTACATTTCTTTCCCATTGATTATTAATCCGATCCCAACGATTCAGACCGCTACCCACCGTACCGATCCAATACGTACCCCTTGAGCCTTCCGAAACTCCGGAAACGAGCCCCCTGCCAATGCTGTTTTCATCCGCCGGATGATGGACCAGCCATTTGAAGTGATTGCTTTCCGGACCGTATTTAAATAATCCGGTTAAGCTGGTGCTAATCCAGATTACACCTGAACGGTCCCGCAAAAAGTCCTTGACTCGAAAAAAGGAAGTACCTTCATTCAATTGAGATCTCGTCGCCTTGGGTTTGAATCTCGTTAACTTTTTTGCTTGAGTATCGTATTGCTGAAGCCCTCCGAAACCTCCTTGCTCACTGACCCAAATCTTCTGATCATTGCGCGCAAATACCATGCGCAATCTGGCCTCATTAAAATGGTATTCTGTTTGAAATTCCCTAGATTCGGGATCAAAGCTGTACAATGCATCCCAGCCGCTTAGCCAGTATTTGCCTTGCGGGGCAATGGAAATATTCGCCAAATTATTCCCAAATTCCAAAGTTGACCCAGGTTTGGGGCGGTACAGATCAAACGTATCCCTTGTATGGTTCCATATCAGCAGGCCCTGACTGGAAGTCATACAGAGCCGGCCCGCTCCATCTACTTTGGCATCCCGAATGCCCCATTTGTCTTCTTGTACGCCGGGTAATTCTTCGAAAAGGCGAATTTTGGGATTGGAGTTGATGCGTCCCGTTTCCACATTCCGAAAATCGCGGATTTGGAGTAACCGGCCTTCGGTCCAAAGCCAAAGTGTATTGTGCTCTATATAGAAGTTGAAGGGTTTTGTCAAAATATTGGAGATGGCAGGAATCTCCATTCGACTGCCGTATGACTCGAAGGATTCCGAGCTTCGGTCAAAACGCAATAGAATATAAGAATTGTCCTGGTTTTTCTCCGGGTTCCATCCCAAGGTCCACAGGTCCCCGAAATTATCTTCCTGCAGTTGAGTGAAGCTGCATTCCGGCAGAATGGCCTCCGGGTCATCGGGATTCTGATAGTGGCAATAGACCTGAGTTTGAATGCCGTCGTATCTAATGAGTCCATTTTGGGAAGTGAACCACAGGAATCCATGGCGGTCTTGGATAATGTCAAAGACATTGATATCGGGGAACCCTTGCTTCGCGTTGACGGATTCTAAAAATAAAGGTTGCGAATCGTTTTGGTTGAAGATCGGAGAGAAAGTCAGCAAAAAGAAAAATAGAAGACAGGTGTATATTTTCATTGGCTCTTTGATTTTATGAAGAGATCCGGTTGAAAATGGGCGGCTCCTCCATAAAGATAATTAGATCTGGCAAATCTTCAGATTTGCCAGATATTTACTCGTAAACGAGATAGGCGTGATAGCTGTGTAGTGAGACGAAAACAACGCACAGCGCAAGGAAGATTGACTGAAGACGAGGAATGGGAAGAAAAGACTGTTGGCCGATCAATCCAATACCAATCAACCAGATGATGGTCGTGTAGGCCGGCGCCATGAAACCCATGAGACTGATACTCCAACTGCTTTTGGGGAGATAGATTTGTACTAACCAGGAAGAGAAATAGGCCAGAAGGCCAATTAAATAGAGCGCCAAACCGATTTTTTGACTTTTCTTCTCCGTGGATAACACGAGCAGCAATGGCAGTGTAAAGACCCCGATTCTGGAAATATTTTCCGCCCATTGTAACCAAATGGGGATGTTGTCCCATATTTTCGGGTCGATGTAGGCTTGTGGTAATTTCTTGTAAAAAACAATGTTCCAGAGTAATACCGGTAGTATCAGCAAGAAACTGTTTGTCAAATAATTTGCCATTGGGTCGAAATTTTCTTTATCATAAAGCCAAACTCTATTCGATTGCCAAACAATTACAATCACAATTACTCGCAGTGATGAATGCAGCAACGACTGCTATGGATTTCTCCTCCTTTCGGTGTTCGCTTTGCCGGTAAATGTCCGGTAGTTGAATGGAGTCCCCTGCCGCGTTTATAATATTCAAATCGTATCGGACGGTGACGGAAGTACCCATCGGAGCGTGATAATAGAGTTGCCACATATCGGCCTCTTTCATGCCGATGCATCCGTTTGAAGAAGCCTTTCCCAGTGTTCTCGGGTTTGTAGTGGGGTGAATTAAGTGGCCATGGCGCAGTCCGTCCAATTCGGGTTCCAACCATGGAATTCGTGGTAATTTGGTAACTTTTTGATCATCCCTCCGGGTCACCTCGTAGCGCTTGTTGTTCGATGGATTGGCGAACACCGGATTGCGGACGATCCTCACAATTTTTCCTTTTCCCGTCCTGGTCCTCAGGTCTACATTCCTACCGGCCATTTCCAGGTATTTGGTTTGATTTCTTCCGACCCTGATCGGGAAGGATTGGAGAAGGCGATCTCCTTCCAAGATGCGTAATTTGTATTCCGGGATATTGATGTCGATTACGGTGGCTTCTATTTGCTGAGCAATGGTCTTCGCCAGGTCCTCCCCGGGAATCAGCAGTTTTTGATCTTTATGGAGCACCGTTATAGATTGAGGGTCATATTCGAAGACACCCCGATCTATGAGACGGTAGTAGTCGGTGCTTTGAAGGGTGTCGATCAACCAGGGGTTGGCTCTCACCAAGAGGTGCTCGGTAATGGAGTGGGGGAGAAGACGGTCGTATTTTGCTACGAGCGTGTCCAGATACTCAAAATAGTTGCGAATGGTTACCTCCCGGCCGACGGTGTGGAAAATTTGTTGGGGGGGCGCCTTTTCCGGAGTGATGGCCTGGTCTATCATTTCTTCCGGCGCCGTTTCAGCTGGTTTGCAACCAAAAAGATGAGCGATCAATAACATCAAAAATACAGGTCGAAGCATAGAGCAGTTTTTGAAAGATGGAGCAATGACAGGGCCATCTATGTTGCTGGAAACAATAAAGGTCTGCGTGCCGAAACTTTGGGTGAGCAGACCTTTGAAAATTGATCACAATGTGCAGTTGAACTATGAAATTCCGATTTCAACATGACAAAGCAAAGCTATGGGCTAGCCAGGTTCCCTGGAATGATATTATTCAGGAATGAGCTTGATATTTATCAAGGGTATGAACATCAAACCAGCCGTTCCAGCTCTTCAAAACGGTCGGCTACGGTTCTGGCCAAGGCTTCGCGCAGAGGCTGTCTTTTAAGATTGCGCCGAGAGAGTTTACGAATTCTTCTCGCCAATTCCTTGTCGTGCAATACTTCCCGTAGCCACCGCTCGAAATCCTTGTTTTTTAGGTGTCGTTCGATGGTCTTAAACGGGAGTTTGGGAATAATTTGCTTGAATTCCCACAGACTGGCGGCTGTTATCGGCCCATCATAAGGTTCGGAAATATGAAAATAGAACATCCGTGACGCTGGTAACGGTGCCATCAGGTATTTGTGCAAATGCCGGACGTGTGGTACGATGCGGCGCAACGCATCGAACTCGATGACGCCACTTTCAGGTACATCGATTTGGGCGACTTTCCCCAAGGACAAATAAGCTTGTTTACGGGGCATCGTAGGCAAAATACTTAGATCGTGTTGATCACCTAAATGTTGTTCGATGCAGTTCAACTCCTCCGGATCACGAATTTGAGTGAGCATCCAATGATCTACCATGTCGAGGACTTCAGGGCTGATCAAGCTTGGTCGGTAACTGATGAGACCGATACCGCCTTGTTTCATGTTTTCGAGCAATAGGTCGGTTACACCACCTCCATTTGAGGGACAGAAGTAATGTGCTTCGTCGAACAAAAACCAATGAGGCTGACCTCGGCGGGCTCGCAAACTGGAGAGCCCCCTCATCAAATCGATTACGTACTGCCGGAGGGCGTGCCTCCCCAGTAAAGACAAGTCGAGGATGATGCTGATATCGGTATATTCACTGATCGTGATTACATCAGCTACCGGTGGAGGCAGACGATCTCCACCCAGCAGCAAGGTGTGGGGAAAGGATCTCAAGCTGCGGTAATCTCCTTCCGGGTCTACGATCCAGATCTGGTAGTTCAGCTTCAGCAACCCTTCTACGATCAGGCCGGCCAGCCAGGACTTGCCGCTGCCGCTTCTACCCGAAATGATCAAGTTGCCGTCCAAAAAGATAGAAGGACTCAAATTTACGGGCAAGCCGCTGTCGTATCGGCCGAGTTCCAGACGCCGCATCGGTTTGCTCTCGTGAGCTGGAATCTCACCAAGGAGGAGTTGGCGAATGAGATACTGGACTCCTTTACCATTGGAATAAGGTAAGACTGCATCGGCGAGATCGCGAATGGCCGGGGTGGCATTGGCAACGGCTACTGCCAACTCTGCCTGTTCGAGCATGCTTCGATCGTTTTCACCATCTCCGCAGGCGAGGACATTCCGAATGGAGTACCCCAGCTCGCGCAAAGCCATCAATAAACCGGTACCCTTGGTGGCGCCGGGAGGCATTACCATCACTGCTCCTTTATTGTATTCGATGGTGGCCGGATAGCCCGTATCAGATAGTACCTTCATCACTTTCTGGTCATGAGGCACATTGGTAGCGGCAATGGCCATTCCTTTTTCCAGAGGGATCCCCAATTCATCCAGTTGAGTGACTACTTCCGGAGCAAGCTGCCCAAACGGGAGCAAAATCGAGTCGCTTGCCGGAAAGTAAACCACTGCTCCATCCTCAGCCACAATGGCCTCACAAAGTTCATCAAAAGGGCCGATACCTGGCAACGGTTCCAATTGACGTCCGGTGACCAGGATCAGGACCATGCCGGCATCTTTCGCCCGGTAAAGAGCCTTTAGTGTTTTCTTATGAACTGCATCGTGTTCGGCAAGGGTGCCGTCTAGATCGAGGGCCAGGATCTTGATATGCATACTTCAGACCTGTTTACAAGGGATTTCTAATGGCGTTCATCTCAAAAACGGTAATCTTGTCCCCGGCGATTCGCAGATTGATTCGAAATATTCCTCCGGTAGTTTCCAATTCGCCAATCAAAAACATGCTCTGTCCCCCTTTGGATCGGCCCCGGTGTTTTTCTTCAAATGTGATCGGAGGAAATTCTTCAAAGAAATCAGTTAACAATTGTTGACTTTCGAATTTGGTGTGAGCCTCTTGATCGTCAATGGTACTGACTTTTATATCCTCACTTAAGAATTCGGTCAGTCGTGCTGCATCTCCCGCTTCGAAAGCTGCGATGATGTCTTTAACAATAGGTGAATAAGAGGGGGTAAAAGCCATCCAAGCCGAAATCCCGACGACCAGGGAGAAGAATAACGCATAAATGATTCTCATAATCAGTTGTTTCTACAAAAATAGGGGGGAACGAGCGGCATAGATCTGAGGGAAATCAGCTGCCGAGGGAAACATTGATCAGTAGAAGGCGCCGTCCGTCATCCTATCTTTGGCGCGGATTGTGAAAAGTGTAAGTACTGATCACTACATCGCTTTAAAATACCGTCAATGGAAAGAGGAATGCCGCTAGATTGGGGCCTTCGTTTGGCTGAACGCAGGTTGTATAAGCACAATATGCCTTCTCAGCAAAGAGAGGTTTTGAGAAAATTATTGAACAAGGCCAAAAATACTGCTTTCGGACAGTATTACGAATTTCGGCGTTTGCTACAAAGCTCTGATCCTGTGGTCGCTTTTCAAGAAAGAGTCCCTATTCATGACTATAACCTGCTATTTGAAAAATGGTGGCATCGGACACTCGCCGGCGAAGCTAATGTCTGTTGGCCGGGGAAAGTGAAGTTTTTTGCACTCAGTTCGGGGACTTCCAATGCTGCTTCCAAGCGAATACCAATAACCCCGGATATGTTCAGTGCCCTGAGGAGAAATGCATTTGGGCTATTTGCTACTTTTCCCGCATTCCATATTCCAGGTAAAACCTATACGCGTTCCTGGCTTGGTATTGGTGGCTCCAGTAGCCTGCAAAAAGTGGATGACCATTTCGAGGGCTATTTGAGTGGCATCAACACCAAAAAAAGACCATTCTGGTCAAGAGGTTATTTCAAACCGGGTAACGAAATTGGCGGGATATCCGATTTTGATGAAAGAACCAAACTGATCGCCGCTAAAGCTCCGGAGTGGGACATTGGAGTCGTCATTGGCATCCCCCACTGGGTATTGATCACATTGGAATACATCCTGGAGTACCATAGCTTGAATTCCATTAAGGAAATTTGGCCGGATTTACGGCTATTCGTCTCCGGAGGTACCGATTATCGTCCCTATCGGAAAGCCATCAATAAATTGATCGGTCAACCGCTGATCTATCTGAATACCTACATTGCTTCGGAAGGGTTTATCGGTCATCAAACCAGTCCTGCCAGCTTTGATTTGCAAATGCTAATGGACGCCGGCATCTTCTTTGAGTTCATTCCTTTTGAAGACCGGCATTTGGCACACAATAGAGATTTTTTGACTCCGGAACGTATTTGCACGATCGAAGAGGTGGTTGCCAACAAAGATTATGCACTGGTCATGAGCACCTGCTCTGGTGCCTGGAGATATTTACTGGGAGATGTTGTTCGTTTTACCGATCCCGGTCAAGGGCTTTTCCGGATCACGGGTCGTACCAAATACTATCTCAATCTATGCAGTGAACACCTGACCGGAGATAATACCAACGAAGCCATACGCCGTACGGAGTTGGATCTAAAGATCTCCATTCCAGAATATACGGTAGTACCAGTACAAAAAGACCGTTACATTGGCCATCACTGGTACGTGGAAACGGATGCGAAAGTCAGTCCGGAGCTATTGCGCTCCACGTTGGACTACCACCTTCGTCGACTCAATGATGACTATCATACCGAACGAAATAGCCGACTCAGTATTGAACTGCAAATTGTGGAACCTAACACCTTCTACCAATGGCAAAAGGCTCGCGGACAACACAACGGGCAGAGTAAGGTTCCGCGGGTCATACGCGGCGAACTACTGGCGGATTGGCTGGCCTACATCGGTTCAACTATCAGCCCTAATCGAGGCTAAAAGTCAGATCGTCTTTTTGAATGTGCTTTTTTATTTTAGCCATGGCCTTCCGCACAATTTGGCGGACTCTTTCCCGGGTGATACCCAGGCGATCACTGATTTCTTCCGCGCTGTAAGCGCGATAATTCCCGATTCCGAATTGTAGTGAAAGGATGGTCCGCTCTCTCTTTTTCAGGCGGGAAAGCAACGATGCCACTTCTATTTTGAGCGACTCGGAGGTAGCCAATTCAAAATCGGGAGGTGCAATTTCCTTATCTTCGATGTATTGTTTAGCGTCAGATTCTTCTTCCGTAGCTGCCGGGGCATCCAATGAGGAGCAATGTTGTGCTGCCTGTAGGACCTGGGCGATTTTGCTCTCTTCAAGATCCATTTTTTCAGCGATTTCGGCGTTTGTCGGTGCGCGCTGAAACTCCTGCCACATCTGACTTTGATACTGCTGGATTTGCTGTAAGGCGGCTCTTTGGTGTGCTGGCAGGCGGATTTTTCTAGCTTTGAGATTCAGGGCCTGTAGGATGGATTGCCGAATCCACCATACCGCATAGGAGATAAACTTGAATCCCTTTGTTGGGTCGAATCGTTCGGCCGCTTTGAGAAGGCCAATGTTGCCCTCGCTGATTAAATCGTTGAAGTCGAGGCCCGCAAATTGATATTGTTTGGCGACGGAAACAACGAAGCGCAAATTGTGGGTAACAATTTTTTTCAGAGCTTCTTCATCTCCTGTTTCAAGTCGTTTGAATAATAATTGTTCTTCCTCCGGACTCAAGACTTCGAATTTTGAAATGTCGTTTAGGTATTTTTCAACAGATTTCTGATCCCGAAGGGTGATCATGTTGGTAATTGCTAGTGATCTCATATTTATTGCGGTTCATGGAAAGATACAGCCATTCATTCCTGCGGGAATCCGCCACGTGTGATCCGACTCCATTCGGTCTTGTCAGCTGTTCTAAAAAAATTGTGTTTATTTCTTAAACAAATACTTTTTTGTGGAAGTTCAAACCCGGAAGACGAAGACTCTTGCCGTTTCGTTTTTCCAACAATTCTTGAAGTGGTCTAAATTGAGTAACTTGCTTTGGTGCAAAGTAAAGAATTCAGAACCATGCCGATTGCTGCTTTGATAATTTTCAGTACTCGGGAAGACATCGAAAATATTGACCAACTGGGGATGAATCAAAAGCAAGGCCATGTCCAAAAAGAAGCTAGAAATACTATTGATCGAGGCCGATGAAGCGGAGTACCTCGCCATCCGAGAATTGGTGCATAACATTCCGGGAGACAAATACCGACTGGCATGGGTTTCATCTTTTGAAGAGGGGCAAAGTGTCATCGAAAGCAACGTATTCGACGCTTACCTGATGAATTACCAAATGGGGCAAGAAGATGGAATAAAGCTGTTGGGAAAGGTATCTGGAAAGCCCATTGGAGGTCCGGTCATTCTACTCACGGGAAAGAACGATCTAGACCTGGACCTGAGAGCTATGGAGACCGGGGTTGCCGATTTTCTGGTGAAGGACAATTTAACGTCAGATTTGCTTGATCGCACCATTCGTTATGCCATCCGTCAAAAAAATATGATTCGAGCATTACAGCGCAAAGAAAGGCAACTGTCGGATGCTCAAGCACTGGCCAACATCGGTCATTGGGAATGGAACCTGGAGACGGATAGAATAGAATGGTCGGAGCAACACTATCGGATCTTCGATATGGAGCCCAGTGAGAAAACCGTGACCTATGAAGAATTCATTGAGCGGGTACATCCCGATGATCGCGAGCGCCTCAACGGGGAATGGAGGGCGCTGATCAAAGACAGGGACTATCTCGAGGTCGAATACCGGGCGCTTCTCCAAGATGGCACCTGTAAAGAAATCTTTGCCTTGATCCGGACAGAGCGGGATCGCGAGGGAAAAGCTCTAACAATCCGGGGGACCTCACAAGACATCACCGACCGCAAACGGAATGAAGAGGCCCTGATGATCAATCGGGAGGCACTGGATCAATCGACCCAGCCCGTTGCCTTTGCCGACTTATACGGCCAATTAACTTATGTCAATCAAGCTTTTCTGCACCTGTGGGGCTATGAGCGGAAAGAAGAATTACTGGGCCAGTCAAATTCCATACTCGCAAAAGACCCGGAAGAAATGGAACGCATCATGCAGATCCTCCGGGATGAAGGCCATTGCGCCGGAGAATCAGAAGCAGTCAAAAAAAATGGAGATTTATTACAACTTTACTTCGATGCCAGCCTCGTGAAGAATGTCCGGGGAGAACCGATCCTGACCCGGGTTTCCATGATTGACCTGACGCAGTTGAAGTCCCACGAGCGGGAATTGGAACGGGAAAAGGCCATCGCCCAGCAATACCTGGATATGGCCGGAAGCATGATTGTTGTAATCGATCAAAACGAAACCGTATCTCTGATCAATCAGGTGGGATGCAAAATATTGGGTTGCCCGGAAGAAGAGATTCTGGGCAAGAATTGGTTCGATCAATTCATTCCGGAATCAAAACGATCGACGGTGCGCAGCGTTTTCCGTGAACTGATGGAGGCGGATTCGCCGAATGTTGAGCATTTCGAAAATGAAATCGTCGATCGGAATGGCGTAAAACGCTTGATTTCTTGGTACAACCGCACACTGAAAGACAAAAATGGACGAATGGTCGGCACGATCAGTTCCGGCGTAGACATTACCGAGCAAAGGCGAAATGAAGAGCAAATACGAAAGTATTCCGATGGGCTGGAGAAAAAAGTTGCCGAACGTACTCAACAGTTAAGAGAAAGTGAGCAAAATCTGAAAAAAGCACTGGAAAAGGAAAAAGAACTCAATGTTTTGAAATCCCGGTTTGTATCGATGGCTTCTCATGAATTCCGCACGCCACTCACTTCCGTTCTCGCTTCGGCCGACCTCATTGATATGCACCTTCAGCGTGGCAATACGGATAAATACATCAAATACGTCAATCGAATTAAGTCGTCGGTCAAGAACCTCAATTCCATCCTGAATGATTTTCTCTCCCTCGAAAAGCTGGAGTCGGGTAAGGTTCATTTCAATCCCGAGCCGACCGATTTAGGGAATTTTGCCAGGGAGGTGCTGGAGGAAGTAAATCTAATTACTGCAAAAAATCAGGTCGTTAACTTGTGTCAGAATGGCGAGAAAGAGGCATTACTCGATCGTCACCTCGTTCGGAATGTCTTAATGAACCTACTGTCGAATGCCATTAAGTACTCGCCGGAAGGAGAGGATGTAGATCTGTCATTAAAGAACGATCAAAAGAAATTGATCATCGAAGTCAAAGATCGGGGTATCGGCATTCCGGAAGAGGAGCACGAAATGATGTTCAGCCGGTTTTTTCGCGCCAACAATGTCAATAATATCAAAGGTACGGGACTGGGGTTGACTATTGTAAAACGCTACCTGGAAATCATGAACGGAGACATTCATTTCAAAAGTAAAGTAGGAGAGGGGACCACTTTTGTCGTGGAGATTCCTCAGGCCTAGAAAGTGAAATACTGGAGCGAATCACGAGTTTTCAGTGGTTATGTCCCCGGCGCTCCACGTTTTTTTGTTCTTTGGATCGACTTCGTCACCAACATGCAAATTCGCGAGGATGTTCTCCATTTCCTCTACATCTCCTCCATCAATAGCTTCAATCCCTTGTTGCTCCAGCCGGGAAACTACCAAGTCATTGGAACGGTCGTAACGGCTGAATACAATCAGTGGTTTCTTCCAGGATCGAACCTCTTCCAATTGACGAGGTAAATCCTCTTCCGGGATATTGACGGCGCCCGGAATACGGCGTCCCACAAATTCATGACAGGTACGAAGATCTACTAAAACCGCTCCCTTGGCTAGGAGGTCCTTAATTGCTTTCTTTATTCTGTTCATGTGTTGCAAAATTTTGGTCATTCTGTTTTACCAAGAAATGGTTCAAAGTTTCTTAGTTAAAGTTCGATTTACCCAAGCAGTGTTGAAGTGAAGATCATAGGTGGATGGAGGTGATCTTTATCACTTGTATATTTCCCAGTAGAAAATTCATACGAGCGTTTGAGAAGATCATCGGTTGGCAATGACAAAGGTTAGGGCTACGGTTTTTCTTTCTTGGCATATTGTGCCGAAATTAGAAGCCATGACAAAGTCAATTGGTTGGTCTATTGTCTACTGGCACTCCTAGTATTTGGAAAAAGAATTGGATCATGATCAACAACCTTGAAACCCTTGAGGGGCTCCTCTATTTTGCCGTACGGGCCCCTTCCGGACATAACAGTCAGCCGTGGAAATTCTTGATCCGGGAAAATGAAATCGAAATTCATCCCGATTTTGATCGTGCGTTACCCGTAGTGGATCCCGCCCATCGGGAGTTATTTATCAGTTTGGGGTGTGCGGCCGAAAATCTGTGTATAGCCGCTGCCCAGTACGGGTATTCTGCCAGGTGGACCCTTCAAAAATCACCAAAGGAGCAATATTTCATTAAGGTCTCGTTAGATGAGTTCGCACCGATCGGAGAGCACCCTTTATTTGAATTCATTGAAAAAAGGCAAACCAATAGAAGTGTCTACTCAGGAAGGGAAGTGGCGGAAACTTCCATCAGACAGCTGCTGGAGTTGCCAAGAGAAGAGCACATCGGCGTTTACTTCTTTCCATCCGGATCACCGGAGTTCACAAGGATTAGGGCATACGTTTTGCGGGGTAACCGCATTCAAATGACCGACAAAGCTTTCAAAAAGGAGCTATTGGAGTGGATACGTTTCAATGCAAAACAAGTTGGAAAAACAATGGATGGACTCACTTACCGGGTGATGGGATCGCCGCCGCTGCCGAAGTCCTTGGGTAAATGGATTGTACGTTCCTTCCTAAACCCCAAAACCCAAAATAAGTCCGACGAAGAAAAGATCAATTCTTCTTCGCATTTCCTGATGATTACAACGGCCGGCAATACTACCAAAGAATGGGTAGCTGCTGGTGTCTACCTCGAACGGCTATTGCTGAAAATGACTGCGATGGGCATTGCGAATGCCTATCTGAATCCACCCTGTGAACTGCCGGAATTGGCCAAGGAATTGCGGGATTTGCTCCCCATCAATGGCGCGTTGCCTACTTTGATCCTGAGGTTGGGGTATGCCGATCCGTTGCCCTACTCACCCAGAAGGACCGTAGGGGAAGTATTGATCAATTGATTCCTTGGATGTTTATTCCTCAAGTATGTGTCGGGGCTACCGAAAGGCAGACCCAACAGGTCCCATTGTATCAAGCCCAAAGCCTGAACCCAAGCTTTGTTAACCGTGGATTGCTCCAAATTGGGATACGTGACAATGACTAGTTTCTTCATTTTTCTTGATTTTAGACCTTAGTAGAACAGGCTTATTTGATTTCTTCCAGCCCGATGGTGTGCTGAGTGGTAACCTTGGTCATTCGACGGTAAAGGGCAACCGTCAGGACATATTCCAAGCCAATGAACCAAAACCCCGGATCGGTAAAAAAACTAAGGTGATCACCACCGGCAGGGATGACGAATAAGGGAACGGTGATCATCGCATCGAGTATGATGGTGACCAAAAACATGGCACCACCAACCATGTAGCCCTTGGTTTTATGCCCCTTGCGATAGTAGAAACGGGCACCAATCAGCGCCGCAGGGATGATGGCAATGGCCAAGACCAGATTGGCCTGAACTTCGGGGTTCGACATTACGGGAACAAAGAAGGATGCCAAGAAAGCAGTAACTCCCAGAATGTAAGCGATAAGACTTGCGGTTAAAACACTTTTTACATGTAAATGCATCATGATCTATATGTTTTAGATTATTTTGATGATTCAAAATTCCAAAACATATGCATCCCTTTCGTCCGGATCAATTGTTTAGGACGTCCGAATGAGCAGCCGGACTTTTTAAATCTTACCGTCCGTGTTGTTGCTTTAACCACGATTTTGGAGTCAACCCGGTACTTTTCTTGAAGTAATCGTTGAATACCGATTTTGAATTAAATCCACTTTCGTACGCCAGTCCGAGTAAGCTAAGGTGTTGGTTACGAGGATCAATGGCTCTTTCCTGGAAATCCTTCAGGCGAAAGCTGTTAACAAACTCATAAAAGTTCTTACCCATTTTTTCATTTAACAACCAGGAGAGTTTATTGGGATGCAGGTTTATTTTTTCGGCGAGATCCTTTAATCCCAGGTTGACCGTCCGGTAGTGATTCTCATGCTCCATGACAGACTGCAATAAGGCCGAATAATGTTTTACATCCTCGTCGCTTAAAGCGTCCTTGGCGCGTGTTAATTTCTTGCTGGTACCCAAGGACCGATTTGGGGGGAAATACCTTATTATCAGCTCGCGATAGGCCTTGATCTTATGAAGCGGCAGAAGCATCGGATCGTATTTGAAATTAAGGACCTGCCCCATTTTGTCGTTGACCTTCGAGTGCAAAAGGCGAGCGGCCTCCTCCAGATTTCCCGAATGCACCATCAGGTATAAATCCCAGGC
Source organism: Saprospiraceae bacterium (assembly GCA_028284395.1). Lineage (GTDB taxonomy): Bacteria > Bacteroidota > Bacteroidia > Chitinophagales > Saprospiraceae > JANQRV01. Next base: position 12,487 of record JANQRV010000469.1, on the reverse strand, counting down.
AAGCAATGGCGGATGTACAACTTGTTGTAGTTCGTTATTCAACTTACGGGCCTGTTCGAACCCCATTTTTTGATCTTTGTGTATTAATTGGTATAGCGCCGCCAGTATTTCTTGAACAGGAGCCTCATACACCACCAAAGATTTGTGGAAAGCTTCCGATTGCCCCAATTGTAAAGCGCAGATGGTTTTGACTTCCCGGGATATGGTAAATTCCGGGTGAATGGAAAGTCCCTTTTCAATCGTTGTCAGGGCTTCAGAAAAGCGGCCCTGCAAATAATAAATATTAGCTTTGGTATAATAATGACTGGGAGAAAGCGGGTCGATTTGTAAGCTCGTTTCAATGTATTTAAGTGCGGTCGAAAAATTTCCTGCCCGGGTATGAATCTCGGCCATAAATTCGTTGATGCCAGAATCCTGCGGTTGATCAACATAGGCTTTAAGCAAGGAATCATGGGCTTCCTTGTGTTTCCACAGGCCCCAAAACCGGTGTTTGGCCATGCTGTAATGACCATAGGAAGATCTGCCATTTAATTCACTACCCCGCGCAAAGTATGCTTCGGCTAGTTCGAAGGCTGCCGACCTTTCCATATCACCCCATGAACCCAGAAAACTGTAACACAATCCGATTCCAAAATAGGGTAAGTCGAAACTGGGATCCTCCCGGAGACTGTTTTGAAATTCTTTTGCAGCAGCAGCAAATCCCGCCATATTCCACAAATTGTAGTGGTGTCTGCCCTTCAGATAATATTGATAGGCCTGTACATCGCTGGTATTGATTTTCACCAGGTGTTCTTGAATGGACAGATGTCCACAATGTTCCCGGATCTTATCGGCGATCAAAAGACTAATTTCATCCTGTAGCTCAAAAACATCTTTCATGTTCCGGTCAAAGTTTTCCGACCAGATGTGAAAGCCGTCTGCTGCCCGGATGAGTTGAGCGGTAATGCGCAACCGCTCCTTTGACTTTCTGACACTGCCTTCCAATACCAATGAAACGCCCAATTCCCGACCAATTTTACGGATATCTTGCCTTCGATTCTTGAAAGCAAAAGAGGAGGTCCTGGCTGTTACCTTCAGATGCTCGATTTGACTCAAGGCATTGATGATCTCCTCCGTCATTCCATCCGAGAAGTATTCATTTTCGGGGTCCGAACTAAGGTTCTCAAATGGTAAAACTGCTATGGATTTTTCAATTAACAAGTACTGTTTTAGGCAAAATTAGGATTTAATAGCCAGATGAGAAAATGCTCCGAAACCCCTTTTGAGAATACCTTAAGATCGCTTTTATCTTTTCGATGGCACTCGAAACGTTTTCGCTAAACGATCGATCCTTAATTTTGATCGCCAACTGTTCTATCGTAATTAATGCATTGGCCTCGGCTTCAGTAAATACAACCGGAGGAAGATGATAACTCCCCATGATGGAATACCCCTTGCCTTGTTGAGCATCCGTCAATCTACTTACGAGCTTCTCGAAAAATAGGAAGAATTTTCGTTTGAACAGCGGGAAAAGATCGAAGCTAAAAACAAGGGAATGATTGACATGTATTTTGTGGAGTGAAGTCTAAACTAGGGTTTCGGTCGAACCTTCTTCTCCGAGACTGACATCACCATGCTGACACCCTGAGTTTGTTTCTCGATAAGGGATTGATTCCGGTTCTCAGAAATCCCAACCGCTTCATAGATCATTTTTTTAATAGTTGCTTTTGGGAAATTACTGAAATCCGTAACCTTCAGATGCCGAATCAGTTTACCTTTGCCTTCGAGCTTCACGGTGCTTTCACTCAGCTCCGCACCTCGATTAAAACCAAAATTTACGTATTTGGCATACATTGCAATATGGCAAAAGGCATCTTTTAATTTTTCCGATTTTGAATAGGCGATGGCCACTGCATTGTAATTATCCCAAATTAATTCGTTGGCTTCGGGCACCGTGCTGGTAATGAAATCTCTTAATTCATAGGCGATTTCCTGTACTTCTGAAGGGTAGGGATCCAAAAACTCTTTTAACCTTTTGTGCGGTACCATATTTCTGTGGTTATGCCAGAATCGGGTTCAATTTACTCAAAGAAAGGAATGTCCGGAACAGCATACTTACGCATGCCCTCCTCGTTGATCTCCACCCCGATGCCGGGTACGTCGCGCAGCGGGATGTGGCCATCCTCCGTGAGCATCGGACCATCATACGAGACGATTTCCTCGTACATTTTCTTTTCGTGAAAATAGATTTGCCACTCGAGAATGAGAAAGTTGGGTACGGCCGCGCACACATGGGCGGAAGACATGGCGCCGAGGTACGATGCCACCATATGGGGTGCAAAGGGCACGTTGTAGGTGTTGGATAGATTGGCAATGCGTTGTCCTTCTCCCAGTCCACCGCATTTCTGTAAATCCGGCATGATCACATCCACTGCTCCAATTTCCAGGGGGTGGCGAAATCCGTGGGTCAAATACCAATTCTCGCCACCGCAAATGGGGGTGGAGGTGGAAGCCCGGATTCGGGCATACGATTCGGGTACTTCGGCGGGTACCGGCTCCTCCAACCACATCAGGTTATAGGGTTCCAAAGCCTTGGCGATTTTCATGCCGGACACTTCATCGAAGCGTCCGTGGCAGTCCACACAAATGTCTACATGGGGGCCGACGGCCTCTCGCACTGCGGCGATTTGACTTTCCATGCGCTCCAATTCCGGGATGCTGACACTCCAGTTGTAAGCATCCAGCTTCTTCGGGTCATTGCGGTCGTCAATATCGAACTTCACGGCCGTAAAGCCATATTTTTCAACATCTTCCTTAGCCCGTCTGCCCATTTCCGTCGGTTCCAAGCGGCTGCCGGCCGTATCGCAATAGACCCGAATTTTATCGCGAAATTTTCCGCCGAGCAACTGGTATACCGGCAATTCCAAGGCTTTACCTACCAAATCCCAAAGGGCCGTTTCCAAAGCCGTCATGACACAGACATACATGCCGGCCTGAGCTCCTTTAAACAGGCCTCCTCTACGCATTTCTTCCTGCAATCGGTTGATGTTTAGTGGGTTGGCACCGATTAAATGCCGTTTGGCAATGTGTTTTACCACGTAATACGTACCGTAGACGCCGTCCACTCCTTGACCATGTCCCACAATGCCCTGATTGGTATAGATTTTAACAAAAAGGCTGTGTTCTCCTCTGATGAAGCCACACTTCACGTCGGTGATTTTAAGTTGTGATGGACTGGAGTATTTGGAGATGGCGTTGACCGCATTGGCCAGGCCATCCAAGGAACCGGCCAGCATCATGCCGGTGACACCTACAACACTTTTTGACAAGAAGGAACGCCGGGAAAACCTATTTCTTTTCATGGCAACGATCGGTTTGATAGAGTTTTGAAATGGGATTAGAAGGTACGAAAAATTAAACTATTGTGGCTATTGTTGCTGTTGTTTCTGCGGCTGCTATGGAAAGTTGAAGATGGTCTCTCAATTTAGTTCCAATTCTCTTTCAATCAAATCGATGACCTCTCTAATGATTGATCTGACCGATGCTTCCGGAATTTGCTGGATTAAAGCGAGGAGATCACGCTCCATTTTCGTGTGGTCGTGATCCTCCAATTTATTGGCTAAGCGCTGAAGAATTGCTATTTCGAGTTCGTCCTTTTGATGGTCGTTGAGCCCTTCGATGTGCTGCTTGATGCAATAAAAGCTCCAAAACTGCCCGAATGCATGAGTATTCGATTTCGAAGATCGAAAATTACCTCCCCAAATACCGAAAAATGGCTTCTAATGCTGGATCCTTTCCTTTTCGATATTGTTCTGCGGTAAGTTCTGCCACCAGGTGAGGAGCAATCCAGTTTCGCACATCGTCAGAAGTCGCACCTCCTTGCCAGTACCGACTGGAAATGCTGCCGGTGAGTCCGCTGTAGGGTAAGGTGAAGGGATTGTCTTCCCCATAGAAATTGGGTCTGGAACCGGTTGGTTCGCCCACGAAGACGGTAGAAGTGTGGTTTTCCAGGTCCGAGGCCAGATTCATGGCGGCAGAGAAGGTACGACGGCCGATGATGGTGAACAGCTTGCCGCGTTGGTTGATTTTCCGGCTGCGGATCAATTCGTGAATAAAGGCTTTGTTCAAAAAGTTGTTACCGCCGTTGTTGAGCCGAATGTCCAGAATGAGGGCATCGACCGGATGGGCATCTATGAACTGAAAAAGTTCTTGACTGAATGCGGCAATGCTTTGTTCCTCTTTATCCCGAATTTGATTGAATTGACAATAAACCACCTGGCGGTCCTCCAGGTATTCATACCAGTAATAATCGTCCGGATTCTTTGTCCAAAGCAATTGCCCTTTACTTTGGAAAGAGTCTTTCCAGTGACTGGGAGCAAAACGGCTCATGGGATCTCTTCTCAATGGCCCGGCATCGACGGTTGTAGTCAGGGTATCACCGGTGGTGGTCAACAAAGTAAGTTGAACGGCCTTTCCCGATTTGCCGCAACCAATCAACTGGTGCAGCTCTATCAACATCAGTGCAAGCGGACTCAGCCATTTCAGCGTCATTTCATTGTCCCGGTTCAAAAAAGTTCGCGCATCTTCCAATACCTGATCGATTGGGCAATTGCCGACCCGCAGGACTTTGGTGCCGACCAGGTGGCCATATTTTTCCTCTGCGGCACGAATAAATAAACCATCCTTGAATTCATAGAAATCGAGTGGCAAAGCTTGAAAAGCATGCTGTCCGTGAAATGGTGGATAAAGGACGGTATGTCCATCTTGGACCGTGGCCACCAACTGGATCAAGGCACCCGTGATTTCCAAATCGCTCCAAAACGGGATGCTGTCGTAAATGATTTGCTTTTTCCGGTTCCAATCCGCTACGCTGACTGTGTGATGAAGGTTTAGGTGCTGTACCCTCATTTGCCTGGTAAGGTAATCCAGATCCCATCGCCAGCCTTTGATGCGGTCGGTTTTATCCACTTTTTGCGGAGAGGTCAACTGTTGGAAACGAGCCATTTTCCTGAGGCTTTTTAAGTCTTTATCCTGCCTCATCCGGTCCAGGTTCCGATAACCGCCCTCAACCGCCTTTTCCAACCATTCCATTGCCCGTTCGGGCTTTTTTTGCAGGGCGTAACTACTTCCGATGTTGTACATGGCAGATGTAGCGGCAACGCCCAGTTCAATGGCTTTACGGCTGCTGCGAATGGCCTGTTGATATTGGCCGTCGCGAAGGGAGGCATAACCGAGCCGGTACCAAAAAGCACCGTGATAGGGATTGGCGGCGGTAATTTCCTCGTAGGCCAAACGGGCTTTTTTCCAATCCTTAGCGATGTAGTGTTCACGGGCCTTTTCAATTAAAGGTTGTGCGCTAGTCCAAAGAGGTAGACACAGCAACAAGAAAAAGATGATTTGCTTCATAATGACCATTTTAAGGCCAATATAGGAGAGTGATCAGACCTCCGTCGACTTAGAGGGTAGGATGAGACCACTACTTTGCTGCTTGCGGAATTCCGATGGCGTAGCCCCTTCTGTCTTTTTAAAAATCCGATTGAAGGAAGCCTTACTTTGAAAGCCCGATTCAAAGGCCAGGGCCAGGATGGTTTTATGATTTTGGGAGGGGTCGCTCAGCTTTTTTTTCACTTCTTGGAGGCGAAAATCATTAAGGAGATCGTGAAAATTCTGGTTTAGACTTTCGTTGATCACTTGCGAAAGGGTATTGGAAGATAGCTCCAAAGCTTCCGCAAGATCCCCCAACGAAATTTTCTGATCGAGAAAGGGTTTTTCAGTTTTCAGGTAGGCCTGCAGTTTTTCGAGGTGTAAAAGGCGTTGCTGTTGGTCAATAGTAGATTTGTAGTACTTGGGGCGGCGGAGTAAAGGCTGGACTGAATGCGATAAAACCGGTGTTTTCAACAGTTGGTAAGTAAGGATGTATACCAATGTTGTGATGAGGATACATCCGAGGTAGTCAGAGTCAATCGGCAAACGATGACCAAAATACATGAGCCAGAAGGCAGCATAGTTGGCTACGAGGATAATAAGGAATGACCAAGTTAATAATCTTGCCAGTTTCCAACGGTCTCGCTGGAGGGGCTCGTTTTCCAAGTCCGGTGCGAGGTGAACTTCCCTGGCTGCCGCAAAACCGTATGCAAACAGAAGGATGCCTTTGGCGAATACAAAGAATGCAATCGCATCCGGGATGTGAGAAAAGGAACCGGGCCTTTCGATCCCATACCATTGGAAGCCCGTCAAATACCAGGCCAGACCCGCCAAAAATGGGAGTCCGTGGATGCTGTCCTTCCATCGATAAGCCACCTTTTTACCGAGTAAAAACTGAACCAGAAACCAAACCAGCGAAGCCAAGATCAGATCGAAAGTGATGGCTGATTGCAATACCAAAGGTTCTAAATGCCTTGTCCATTCAAAAAGTTCTAATATTTCTGTCGACATCAACAAGGCCGACAATAGGAGCAGCAAGGCCATGGTTCTAAATTCCGCTTGAGTTGATCGGGACCCAAAAAACAGATAGGCTCCAACCACTATGGCCTGGACAATTCCAATGCCAATTATCAGTCGCAGTAGGTCATTCATCAAGTTTTGAATTTGTGTTCTATTTCAAAAGACCGATTTAGATCTATTAAAGTCTAACTTGGTGAAGGAGAACTACCAAATCTTGGAGATTTGGTAGTTCTGGCTGGCCTGATGACAGCGGCGAAAAGGAAGTGTAAAAAATCATTATTGTTACATCTAAATATTTGAATAAATGTAATTTAAACATTACCTTCAAGAAAAGAAATTGAAGACGCCACCGTGGAAGTAGGCGCAACCCCAAAAATGCTAAGCCAGATGGATATCCTACCGATTTTCTCTTTCCTTTGATTCTATTTGTGCTACGGCTTCTGGGGTGGCCGAAGCCAGGTATTTTCAATTGCAGCTCCAAAGGTGTGGAAGTAGTACCGGTCAAACTGTTACTGCTGTCTCCTTATGGATCTTGTAGTATAAAAATTGCCTCTAATGAACAAGCACTCTTTAATCGAAGGCCTTCGTAATCACGACAAGGCTACGATAAAGTACATCTTTGCGCAATATTTTCCGATGATATTGGATTTAGTCCGAAAAAATGGCGCCGGTACTTCACCCCAGGCAGAAGACTTATTTATGAACGGATTGGAAGTGCTGTACCTTAAAGCACAAGAAGAAGATTTTAAGTTGACGTGCTCTTTTTCGACGATACTTTACGAGATCTGCCGCCGTCAATGGCTAAGTACACTGCGAAGGAACAACAGAATTACCAACTTGTCGGACGAACTTCAGCATCATTTGGTAGCGGAAGATTTTTCGACTGCACTGGAAAAAAGCGAGCGATATGACCTATATCGGGAGTATTTTGATAAATTGAGCTGTGGCTGTCAGGAAGTACTGAAATTGGTACTCAATGGGATGTCAATGGAGAACGTCGCCACAAAACTGGGTTTCGCGTCCGCACAATACGCCCGAAAAAGGAAGTATTCGTGTAAGGAAAAGCTAATGAGACTCATTAAATCAGATCCTCGATATCAGGAATTGGCACCATATGACGAAAGCACAGAGGTTTGAACTAATTGAGCGCTATCATGCCGGTACTTTGACGGCAGCACAAAAGAGGCTTGTCGATCGACTTTGCATGGAGGATCCCACTTTTGAACAAGAATTACACGAATACCGGGAAATGTGGGAAGCCCTCGGGCCTTCCGATGTCAATGCTTTTCGGGGGCTCACCCGGGAAGTGATTGATGAAGCCTCGAAACCGGTAAAGAAAAAGAACATCATTCCCGTCACTTTCCTTGTAGCCGCCGCTATAGTCCTATTTGTTTCCGTTGGAATTTGGTGGTGGTTTGGCGCGGCATCTGCATCCAGCGGGACGGACCTGTTTGCCGCTTACTTTGATCCACCGACCCAGGCTGTTTTCCGAAATGGTGCAGATCCAACGGCAGACGATTTGTCGGCGGATATTAAAAGACAAATCAATGCTCATTACATTGGCGGAGAGTACGAATTGGCCCTGAGTAAGATGGAAACTTATACTCGTCAATTTCCCAAGCGTCAATCGTCTGATTACCACTATCTCTTGGGGCATGTCCATCTTCGTCTTGGACAACCGCAGGAGGCGTTGGCGGCATTTGACTCCATAGTCGTCGGATATCAGTACGACAAGCCTTGGAACTATGGTTTGGCCCTATTGCTTGCCGAAGAAACCGATCGGGCCCGGGCAATCTTTCTAGATATCTCTGAATCCAAGGGCCCTTACCGCGATAAAGCTGCTGAGATCCTTCGGGCACTGGAACGTTGATCGGCTGTTATCTGGCGATTCGCCTGACTAGGGTGATCAAAACAATACTTAGCAAGACTACCGCAAGGAATACCGATCGCATCGGAGACCACGAATAGAATGTAGTATCCAGATTCATGGCTTCATCCTTTCCCAAAACGACAAAGTTCGCCCAGTGAAAAGGATGAGTTAATTCATCTCCTTCAACGTTGGTCAGGAAGTCCAAGGTGGCTTGTCGAAGTGCGTCACTTTTGGAGTGCCCCTGATTCAGGTTTTGGAAGAAATTCACAATGATGTCTTTAGTTGGTTCGTCGTTGGCGAGCCAGAGACTCATTAATACGGCAGGACAACCGGCATATTGAAAGGCCCGGGACAAACTCATGGTACCTTCGCCGTCCAAGATGACTCCGGCTCCCGTATTGCAAGCACTAAGAACAGCTAATTCGGCATTGAGTCTTAGGTTGTACAGTTCGTAGGCGTGCAGCAATCCGTCGTCTGGCCTCAGCGTGTCACGAGCGAAAACGAGAAAAGAGTAATCCGGTTTGGAGTCGTGCACATAAGCATGGGTAGCCAAATGGAGTATTTTGGCGGCAGGTGCTGTTTCTTTAAATTGGTGTTCCGTTGCCTTAACACCAATGCGGATGCTGCCGTTAACGATGCCATTCACCGTTTCTATTTCTTCACGATTGTAATTCAAAGAGCCCCATTGGCCTCTCAATATGGCAGTTCTGTAGTATTGATCGGTATAACGTAGACTATCTAAGAAGCTGCCTTGCCCACCCATGTAAGAGAAAGAAGGTGCAAAGCCTAAATAACCTTGACCACTGGTTTGTATCCTGGGTTGCAGCAAAGCGGTAATGGAAGACTCATATTGAATGGCTCTCTGCGTCAACAGGTAGGGCAATCGACGATAATCCAGGGAAGCAGAAATAGGATCCTCCTGACTTTCTTTTGACAAAAGGATTTGAAATGGCAGTTGGCCTAAGGGGCCATCCGGGATTAAGACCAGGGGCAAGCTGTGCTGTTCGGAAAGAACCGGTGCCAAGAGTTGCTGGTACAAAGATCGGGAAGTATGGCAAAATAATTGAAAGGCCTTTACCCGCAATGGGTCCTCCTGCAATTTGATTCCACCGTTTTGGATGGTCTGATGAAAGGTATTTAGGGTATCGGTAATGCCTTGCTGGTCCTCGATCCGTTTCCAAGCCCTTCCGTTGGGATGGATCACCATGACGTAAGCGGTGTTCTTTCCCCAGAAAAAGGTGATCAATTCAACATTTTTCTTTTGCACTTTGCGCGCTACTTCTTTCAATGAGACAACGCTGTAATCATATTTCAGGCGATAGTATTTGGGGTAGTTCGTTTCCAATTCTTGCAGCAGTTCGCTCAATTGCCTTTTCGCTTCAAAGTGTCGTTTTTGCCAGACCTCGGATCTGAAATCTTCTTTTTCCGGATTCGAGAGTTGCTTTTTCTTACGACGGTCGGCATAGAAATTTAATTCGGATCGGAGCGCCAATTCGCGCTCCGTAATTTTACTGGGTACATTGGCAAAATCCCGGGCAAGCCACTCTCGTGCAGAAGATCTTAGCCAAGCACTTTTACTCTTTTCAAACAGTGCGAAGGCTTCCCGAAAGTAGCGATCTTGTTGGGAATGGCTCCACAATGCATACAAGCAGTCCAGTGCCGATTCTGAAAGTTTGAAGACTTGCTGTTGGGCATTTCTCAGTGCCGATCCAGACTGTAGCGTCATCTTAAGACTGTCCGAGTACGCAATTCCCCGGCGAAAGACGGATAGGGCCTCCTCGAGGAAGTCTAACTGCTTGTAATGGCGGTACATCCCCATTTTGATCTGACCCTCTAATTCCAAGGTGCCAACGTAGTCAACCAGGCTGCTGATATTTTCCACCGGAGGGGAGGTGATCGATTCAGGTTCGTCAAATAGCAATGATGCCCTCGCCTGTTGGACTCGTTTCAGAGATGTTTCCAAGTTGCCGGATTCAAAATCCAACCGGGCCAATTCTGTCTTTATTTGTCCGACTGTCGGATGCCGGTTGCCCAATTTTTCCAAGGCGATGGTGAGTGCAAGTTGAAGATAATGTTCCGCCTTTTGGACATTGCCTTTTTGACGGTAAGCCAGTCCGAATTTGGACCAAACACCTACCCAATTCAGATTGTCCTGATCGTAATACGTGTTTAGGAGACGACGTGCCTTTTTTAGGTAATCTATCGCGAGGTTTATTTGCCCGAGTTTGAGGTAGCATTCCCCGATTTTTGAATATTCCTGTACGCGGCCGTTGACATCATCTCTCAAGTTGGGATTCCAATATTCCAGACAGGCTTGGTACCACCTGATGGCCTCGGCAAATTCACCTTTTGCCAGATGACAGTCTCCGAGGCTACCTTTTATATAAGCCTTTAATTTGCTGCCCGGCTCACCGGTTTGGGCATCGACCCGGCGTGCTTCTTCGAGAAAGACCAGTGCCTCCTCGAAATCGCCTAATTCGGCGTGGATATTTCCGATGTTTTTTAAAACTCTTGCTGCCCTCGGGTCCGTTTTCCCTTGAACGACAACGAGGTCGTGATAGGCTTTTTCGAAATATTCTTTGGCCTTTTCCAAATAGCCCATGCCCAGATAGATCAATCCGAGATTGTTGTGAATTTTGGAGTAGCTGTTGGCATTTTCCGGTGTCGGTTTTTTGAGAAACGTCAATGCTTTTTCGTAGTAGGGAATGGCTCCCGAATAATCATCGATTAAAAACCGGGCGATACCGAGTCGTTCATAGGCTTCCGCTAAAGCCGGATGATCCGACCCATGCCATTGCTCTGTTATTTTCAATGCCTTTTCGTAGTAGGAAATGCACTGCTGATAAGACTCCTGGGTGCGCCGATCGGCGTAGACATTGCCTAAAATGGTGTAGAGAGGGGCCAAAAGGATGTGGTTGGCCTGCAGGCGCTGCTCCGTTTCTTCAATCATGCGCTTACTCAACGTAACGGCCTCATCTGCACGATGGGTAATCCACAAACAGTACGCCAGATGGTGCTGAGTTTCAATGTACTGTTCCCAGGCTTCTGCCCCATGATACTTTTGCGCAGCCTCCCCTAAGAGTAAAGAGGCCCGGTCAAATCGATTGGCCATTTTGTGCTTAAGGGCGACTGCCAAGATAGAGTCAGCGGTGCTCTGGGGAGATACATTGTCCGAATTCGTACTCCCAGTAACCGGTTCGGTAGTGCACCAAAGAACAATTAAAATCAGGAAAGATCCTAATGAGAACGTGGTTTTCATTCGGGGCCATTTTTATAGACGATTATGTAATGCTAGAAAGGGGAAAGTATCAAAGAAACCCTATTTACAAAGATATTAAGATCGGTCGCAAAAAAAAAATCGAATGTGAGGGTCACATTTTCTATGCAAAAGATATAGATGAGGAATACCCATATCCCAAATAGAACCGTCGAGAATAAATCAATTTTTTTCACATTATGCGACCTAATAACTTTAACAACTTCTTTTCCAACTCGAAATGGAAGTCCGGACAGGGCTTTCAATGGGTTTTATCCCTCGTTATGCTTTTCTATTTTTCAACCTCGCTATCCGCAGTAGATTACTTCTGGGTGGGAGGCTCGGGTAACTGGTCCGACCTGACTCACTGGGCCACTACATCGGGGGGAAGCACCTTTCACCCCACCGTACCCCAATCTACAGACAACATTTATTTCGACGCCAATTCCGGTTTCACTGCCGGCAATAATGTGGTGACGATCGACGAAACCATTATTTTCTGTAGAGACATGGACTGGACGGGGGCGCCCAACATGCCTGAATTGAGTGGGCCATCCGCGAATATGCTCTTCGTTTATGGCTCGATGACCCTTATTCCAGACCTAAATCTTTCTTTTACCGGAGAGATCCGATTTCTGGCTTTTGACGGTGGACACACCATTACCACGGCGGGGAAGTCATTTAGCCAATTAATTCAATTCGATGGCTTTGGCGGTGACTGGACCTTTTTGGATGATTTTTCCGCGCGGACGGTCTTTCACAATGCCGGCGCGCTCAATAGCAACGGCAACACCATTACCGTCAGTAGCAACTGGAGTCGTGGAGCCAGCGGTACTCCTGTACTCAATCTGAGTACTTCCGAAATGTATTGTTTACGGAGCTGTAATTTCAATATCTACAGTGTGGGGAATCTGGACGCGAGTCTTGCTCATATTATT
>JANQRV010000450.1 GCA_028284395.1 Saprospiraceae bacterium | reverse complement strand
CCATTGTTGATCAATAACACGTTTGGTGCCAGTCGAAAGACATCGTTGGTTACAAAGGCAATGGTCGTAATATATAGATCCGGCCAGCCATCTTTGTTCACATCGGCTACGGCTGCTCCCTGGGTGACAAAACCATCCAGTACCGAGAGACCGGCTTCTTTCGCTACATTTTCGAAAGTCCCATTTCCCCGATTCAATAGGAGTTGATCAGCTCCTTCGCCTCCGGCCACGAATAGATCTTCCCAGCCGTCCTGATTGAAGTCAATAACGGCGGCTCCTCCCCCAAAGGTGCCTTGGAAAACGTCGAAATAATGATCAATACCGGCTTCGGCGGTAACGTCGGTAAATTTTGGTTGTGCTGCCGCGAGAAGTGGCAGGAAGCAAAAAATACAAGTGGTTCGTAAATGTTCTTTCATAAATGCGAGTGTTAAAAAAAGAGACCTTGGGATCCCAAGGTCTCTCCTTTTTTTATAGAAGTTGTTCCATCCCTAGCATTAGTACCCTGGGTTTTGAGTCAACCCGGGACTTTGGTCAATCGCAAATTGCGGAATGGGCCAAAGATAATGTTTATTTACGTCAAATGTCCTTGCCTCGGGGATTCCCTCCGTCAGTAGGATAGTTTCGGCGTCTCTCCACCTTACCAAATCAAAATATCGGGTACCTTCCATAAAGAATTCGACTTCCCGTTCGTGTTTGATTTCATCTCGCATCAGGTCTTGAGAAAGGCCGGGAGTGACTTCCGGTTGACCGGCTCTGCTTCGTACCTTGTTCATTGCATCGTAGACTTCCGCAGTAGGGCCGGAGGTTTCATTAAGCGCCTCGGCATACATCAACAGGACGTCTGCATAGCGAATCAATATGAAGTCTTCGCCACCATTGTTGCTAAAGCTATTATTGGACGTCTCATTTTTCCACTTCCTGGAAGCAATATTGATGTTTTTCTTAGCGCCATTGGAATTGAAGTTGGCCTCCTGGAGTGTTACTCCCCTGTATACGGTCCCGGGAAAGAAGAAAGTACCTTCAAATCGGGAATCGCGGTTGGCAAACGGGTTCGCTGCATCATACAACGGAGACTGATCATATGGCAATCCGTCCGTCATCCGGAATTCATTTACAAGATGTTCGGTAAACTCGAAGGCACCCCAACCCTGGCCTTGGGAAGCGGTCGTTCCGGCCAACATATTAGGGCCGTAATGGGCGCCGAGGAAGTTACCTTCACCAGCTCCAACTTCGGCATCGACGTATTGGAGTGACCAGATGATTTCGGGACTTTGTTCATTGGAGCCCCGGAATAGACTCTCGTAGTCGGGGTCCAAATTGACCGCCCCACCTTCCATAGCAACTACCTGAGCCAATGTAGCAGCAGCACCGGCAAAATCATTGCGGAACAATTGTGCCCGTCCCTTCAAAGCGAGGGCCGCTTGCTTGGTCGGTCGACCAAATTCCCCCTGGAAGGGTTCCGGATCCAGATTTGCAATGGCAAAATCCATATCTTCATACATGGCGGCTTCGACTTTTGCCTTGGAGTCGCGAACGATATCGCGGGCTTCAGCCGGAGTAAGGGTTTTTTGTACTAAGGGGACGTCGCCATACAAGAAGGTTAATTCTTGATAAACGTAGGCGCGGATAAATCTCAATTCTGCCTCCAGTTTATTGGATACTTCGGGAGTCAGATCCGATATAGCTCCGGATTGCAGAACTTCCAGGATGGAGTTTACCCGGAAAACTGCCTGATAGCCAAAGTCCCATTTCCAACGAATGACACCACCGGTCGCCGGGTTCATGGTACCTTGTGCGATGGCTTTATATTGGTATTCCCAGGCACAACAGATTACTGCGTTTTCAGTTACTGCCTCGAAGTGGGGTTGGACGTGGATGAATGCTCCGCCCCACCAGGATCCGGTAAGGGTATTGTACACGCCGTTTACACCGGCGATGACATCGGTCGTACTAGTGAAAAAACCATCTACGGAGCCCGTATCGATCGGCGTCAAGTCTAATTTTTCTGAACATCCGGATACTGCCAAAAATATTGCAATGCCAAGGATTTTAATTGAATTTTTCATGCTAAACTTTTTTCTCGATTCACTAAAAATTAAGACTCATACCGGCTGAATAAATCCTTAAATTCGGAAATCCGCTACTACCTCGCTGTTGCCCTGCGGGTCTTTCGGGATCAAAGAAGGGGAAACTAGTAAAAGTTGCCAGGTTTTGGCCGTTGATGTAGACCCTTAAATTCTCAATAAAGGAGTTGTCGGTCAAAGACTTCGGAAAAGTGTAGCTTAGTTGTACATTTCTAAGTCTGAGGTGGGTTCGGTCGACCAACCAAAAGCTATTGGTCACTGTAGTGGAGGGCCATCCGTCTCCTCCCAGGAATATCCGTGGGAATTCAGCGCCGGTGTTTTGCGGCGTCCAGCGATCCTGCCAACTGTTTAGTACGGTATGAAGATTACTGAAAGGCCAAAACAATTCTGAACTGCCATAGGTCTGATAATTAGCGGCACCTTGCAAGAGTACAGTAAGATCGAAGCCCTTGAACCCCAAATCGAGGTTGATGCCGTAGATCCATTCCGGGCTTTGATTGCCAATGACCTGGCGATCTTCGGGGTCGATGACGCCATCGCCATTTAAATCCTCCAGCCCCACATCACCCGGGCCGTAAAGGGCATTGATGCCGGAATGATCGGGAGCGGCGTCAAACTCTGCCTGAGTGCGGAAGATGCCGGTCGCCCTATAACCGAAATAGGCATTGATGGGAGCACCCGGCTGGAGCACGGTGACACCGGAAATTCGACGGTCCACCTCTCCTTCACCAAGCGTTTTATTCAGCTTCAAAACTTCATTTTGAACATTGGTGACATTGCCACCAACCCGAATGGTGAAATCACCAAACCTTTCCCGATAAAAAGCACTTAACTCCCAGCCTCTGTTTTCGACTTCTGCCGAGTTGAGAATCTGGCTGTTGAAACCGGAAATACTGGGAACGGGTATGTTGAATAGAATGTCTTCGGTAACGCGACTAAAATAGTCGGCTTCAATTTGGATCTTGGCATCGAAGAGATGCATGTTTAGACCAACGTTAGAGGAGGTGGTAACCTCCCAGACCAAATCGGGGTTGCCGAGGGAAGTCTGCGCCACTCCTTGCACGATCCCACCGCCGAAGGTGTAGTTCTGGGTTAAGTCCAGCGTCCTGGCATAACGGAAATTATCGATGGCGCCATTGGTGCCGATCGTCCGGTTGTTTCCCAGTTTTCCCCAAGAAGCCCTGATTTTCAGGAAGTTGATTGCTGCTGCTTTAAAAAAGGGTTCTTCGGAGATGATCCATCCCGCAGAAAAAGAAGGGAAAACCCCCCATTTGTCATTCAGGAAACGGGAAGAACCGTCATAACGCAGGTTGGCTTCAAATAAATAACGATCGTTGTAAACGTAGTTGATTCGTCCAAAATAAGATTGCAGGCCCCACCGGGTGGCAGACTCGCTATTGGCTGCGGTCGAAGGATCACCGGCATTCAAGGTCAGGATGTTATTGGATATAAATGTGGTCCTGGAGGCCCAAAAGCTTTCCGTGTTGTTGGTTTCTTGATTAAAGCCTCCCAGTACCTTGAGGTAGTGACTGCCAAAGGTTTTTTCATAAGTGGCCTGTAGCCAAGTGGTTAAGCTAATGGAGTTCCAAGTGTCCCGGCGACCAAACCGATTGTCGTTGGGACCAGTTGTTACCTCATTGGTGATTGGATCTGCAGTAGCAATGGTCACCCGGTTGGTTCGATCAAAGCGATGTCGGTAATTGATCGCGGCAGTACCCTTCAGTTTCAATCCTTCGATTACTTCATATTCGAGATAGGTAGTTCCCAGAATGTCGTTGTCTTTTCGATTGAAGTTCCTGCTGTCGGGGTTAATGTAGGCATTAGCTACTCCAAACTGCGGGCGGACAATGACGCCGTCTTCGTTGAAAATCTTATCACCGGGCTGCGATCTGGTCATATTGGCAATTAAGGAACCGTCGCCTCCGGCGGTCAGATTCTCCTGGTGTCCATTTCGGTCTCCCCTGGTAAGGGATAGATTGACACCTACAGTCACCTTATCGTTGATCCTAGTATCTAGGTTCAACCTGGCCGAATATCGTTCAAAGTCGGCTTTGGGCAAAACACCATCCTGATTCAGATACCCAAAGGAAAACCTGAAATTTGTTTTGGCTGAACTTCCGGAAGCACTGAAGTTGTGCTGCGTAATGGGAGCGGTGGTGAACATTTCATCAAACCAATTGGAATTGGGGCCATTGGCTCTGAAATCGGCAATTTGTTCGGGAGTAAACTTGGGATCTTCCCCGAAATTGGTTTGTGCCTCGTTCCAAAGTTCGGCAAAAAGAGCTGCATCATCCACCACGTCCGGTAATCTAATGGCTTCCGAAGATCCATAGTAGCCGTTGTAATTGAAAGTGACTCCTTCTACATCACCCCCGCGTTTGGTGGTTACGAGCACAACGCCATTGGCTGCGCGAGAGCCATAAATAGCCGCTGAAGCAGCATCTTTTAAAATCGTGATACTCTCGATGTCGTCTGGATTCAAGTTACTGATGGGGGCTTCAATACCGTCGATCAGTACCAGCGGGTCGGCATTGTTTAATGTTCCAACACCCCGGATTCGGATTAGGACATTGTCCCGACCGGGTTGGCCGGAAGTCTGATTGATGAATACTCCGGGCGCAGCGCCCTGTAACGCCGTTGCGGCGCTGGTCAGTGGCCGATCTTTCAATTCGGCTACGCCCACCGACGTAACTGCACCGGTAAGGTTGGCTTTCTTTTGAGTCGAGTAACCTACTACAACCACTTCGTCCAGGCCGACTCCTTCCGACATGGTGACATTTATAATAGACTGGCCGTTTACCGGCATTTCTACTTGCCCAAAACCCGTGTACGAAAACAGGAGTACAGCGTCTTGCGCCCCAACTTCCAATTCGTATTTTCCTTCCAAGTCAGTGATTGTTCCGTTGGTTGTTCCTTGCTCTAGAATATTAACCCCAATCAAAGGAGTGCCATCCGGGTCGACGACCAATCCCGTGATCTTTTGAGCCGTCAAGATGCAGCTAAAGAGCACACTGGTTGCTAAAAGAGCTGTTTTAATGAGTGTAAATTTTATCATATACAATTGGTTTAATAAATCACATTTGCGCAACTGATAATTTGGCCTTTATTTGGTTATGGAAGAGAATGGAAAGAACTAAGTTTTGAATCTAGAGATGATTCTGAATACTAATGTGGTTATTTGTTGGATCAGGAGTACAAAATACGGTTAAGTGGCCTTTTGAGGTAGTCGTATTTTACCCAAGCCTGACCGTATTTTATCAATGTCCGGGTAATTCCTTATCTGGTTGGAGCATCTATCGCTGATGTAGCGTACGATAGTACTGCCGATACTCACTGGGAGTCAGGTCCTTAAAATTTCGGAAGGCACGATTGAAGTTTGTCAATGAAGTAAAGCCGACATCATAACATATGTGTTTGATGTTTTTTTCGTTGTTGATCAACAGCTGGCAGGCTTTGTTGACCCGAAATTCATTGAGGAAATGAGAAAAGGTACGATTGGTACGATTCTTAAAAAAACGACAGAATGCGGGTGGAGTCATGATGGCAATACCGGCGATTTCCTCTAGTGCTATTGGCTGGGCATAATGTTCGGAAATATAGGCGATTACTTTCTGTAGGCGATTCGCGCCCGAAACTTGCTTAGGCACTGAAAAATCCGGATTGGACAGTAATTGGTATTCTTCTTCGTTTGCTAATATTTCAAGAATACTGAGTAAGAAAATCAAACGCTGTGATGACCGGCTGTTGCTCAAGCCGATCATTAGGTCGTGTATTTTACCCGCAGCTAATTGTGAAAAGGCAACTCCGCGAGAAGAGCGTTTAAGCAAATTTTTAATCCCCGCTAGCTCTGGAAGAGCGAACAAATTGATCCCACTCATTTCTTCCGAAAACTTCACGACAATGAAATCAGCACCATTATGGTGAGTGGTAGTTAGATCATTGCGCCACAAATGAGGCAACCAGGCTCCGACCAGTACCAGCTCTCCTTCCCGAAAATGCGAAATGTGATCGCCTACCATTCGGATGCCATTCCCCTTCAAGAAGTAGATGAGTTCGAACTCCCGGTGAAAATGCCAATCTCCCCCAACGTGAGGACGAAAAGTCCTCTTGACGTAAAAAGATTCCAGGGTGCCCTGTTGCGATTGTTTGTAGTGAAGTTTCATTTCATAAAACGGTCTGAGCCAAAACAAAGCCATCATAATGAGTATTAAGCTCATTATCAGATCGATCTATTAAAAATAATAGAATTTTGTACAAATACAAAGGATCTTCAAGTCAGCCAACCCTTCGCCTGGCAACGCCTCGAATACCAATACAGCAATCCGGCAATCGCCGTAATCATGATCGGCATGACCAAAAAAGCAGGCCCAAATACTTCCAAAGAATCAGATACAAAAACATTGTAAGACATTTGAATTACCACTGCAATCAGAGATGCCAATAGCAAAGTAACCGACCAGTTCTTTTTCATTAAAAGACCGATGCTTCCCAACGTACCGCCAAAAACCGCAATGGCAAAAACAACCATGACCCAGGCAGGTACCGCCTCGTAGAGCACCCGCTGATCCTCCGGTAACGCCAACAGCGCTTCTTCACTCATAAAGACTTGACCAAAAAAAGATAGCATTCCGAATAAATTCCAGAGAATGGCAATGATTCCGACGACCCGGAAAGAGGTTGGTATTGTCTCGTTTTGTTGATTCATGACTTGCATTTTTGTGATCGCTATCTAAAAAGTTACAAAAATTACAAGACATTCCGTAGTACGACACCTTTTTGTGGGAAGGGACTTGTGTCAGTGCCAATTTTTAGGTACATTTGCGGTCGCATTTAATGCAAATGGGGCCTTAGCTCAGCTGGCTAGAGCGTTTGACTGGCAGTCAAGAGGTCACGGGTTCGACTCCCGTAGGCTCCACGAAATATAACATTAAGACGTTGAAAATCAACGTCTTTCTTTATTTGGGGGACACTGGCGGGGACAGTTTGTATAGCTCAATTCCCAGGCAATTAAAAATTATCCAGTTGAACGATTTTGCTTTCTGTCAAATATCAAATCCGACCTTCACTTTCAGGTAATTGAAGTTCATTTTAATAAAGAGTTAATTCGTGCCAGTTTTTAACTTGCATATTACTTAGGGATGCTGAAATATTCGCAAAGTCCTTGGAAAAGACTATTTGTATTGACTTGTAGATCTTTCTCTCTTTTTCAACCCCCTCTCCATTTTTTCTATGTGGTATCCCGCCAAGAGATACAATTTAGAAATACATTCCAATTCTTGAGGAAATATCAAAATCCCAATGTCTTCAATACCTTTATTTGGAATAGGG
Organism: Saprospiraceae bacterium; assembly: GCA_028284395.1. GTDB lineage: Bacteria > Bacteroidota > Bacteroidia > Chitinophagales > Saprospiraceae > JANQRV01. The sequence continues at coordinate 12,418 of JANQRV010000450.1, read as the reverse complement.
ATCTTCTCTAAATTCACAACACCATGAAACAGACAGCCCATATCACCTCTCTGGTAGCATTGAATGGAAATGAGTTCACATTTATCTGGATGTTCATCCCTGTCTTTGGGGTTCAGCAGTAATTGAATTTCAGTGTGGGTGCAATCCAATTCTTCACAGGTTTCAAAGAAAATTTCCAATTGATTAATGAATAACCGATGCTTACCCGGAATAAAACCAAAATATTTTCTTCCGAGTTGGACCAGCAATTCATTTGGCCTCGTGGCATCTTCCCAGGCGGATTCCAGTTGATAGAAGTGATCGGGAAATTCATTGGGAACATCGAAAAGTTTCCATCCGTCTCCCGGCAAATGCTTTTGTGCTTCTTTTCTGGCGGCATCGGCCAAAAGTTTTCCTCCTTCTTTGGCATCGTAGTTCAGGTGAAGGATGAAATCAGATACTGAGCAGATGTCGAAATAGTTATCCTCCTGAAGTAATTCGATACACCAGGTACTGATAGCGCCTTCGCATTCAAAAAGCAAATAGCGCTCATCATTGAAATTCAATTGACGCATACCACTATCTTGATTTCCGGTAGAGGTAGCCATGGCTTCTTTTGCACCATATCGATATATGAATCTTGGATCTTCTGGAATGGGGTTGTAGCTCGATCTATCCTCATCCGTACAATTTCTATCAGTATCACATTTCAATGATGGACTGATCCGAACCTTACTACTTAGAAGGGTAGCTTTCGCATTTACATTAGTGTAAGGTCCAACCACACATGGTATACTGACAGACATATTTACAATTTTCCTTAAAATTTGCCCGGGAAAGTCCTGATCATAGTAAACTTCCTTCAATTCAAAGACACAACGACCTGTATATTTTAACTGTAGAAAAGCCCGAGGAAATTGCTTTAACAAAGAAAAATGCTTTGTAAACTCATAGTCCCTCACATTTTTGTCTAAATAACTTTTCTCCATCCTCCGTAGGGCTAATTGAAGTTTTTCCCCTGCCAACAATCCTTTGTGTAAATTATCCCAAATAGGTAGATTCAGAAAGTTTTCGTTTGAATAGTTACATTCCAGGTTGTAGGCTTGTTGAGCAAGATGAGCCATATGCAAAGCACATTCATACATTTGTTTATAAAGTCCAGATGTTTCCTTTTGCACCCAATGATACAATTCCTGGTTGGTGAATTTATCCCGGATAAAGTTATGCGTCTCCTCAGCATGGGCCATCTGGATTCGGTGATTGTTCAAATCCCTCTTGGTAACAAGGGCTCTTTTTTGAGCCGCTCTAAGTTGACGCCTTTGCTGTTCAATTTCGCAGGTTAGAACATCCACTTGAAATAGCCATTCCCACATTCTTCTTTGCCAACTGGCTTTGTTCAAATCTATCCCAGCATTTATTGAATCAATAGATGATTGGTAGCTATAATACCTTGCAAGCGCCGTCGAAGCTTCAGCCAATTTGCTTCCTAAAGGTAAACGGACAAAATTATTCTGGCCAGTATTAACGTCTACGATCGTCATACTTAAGACTTGTGCAGCAGTCTCTGCTATCTTGGCATACAAGAGATTGTCTTTTGAGGAGTCAGTATTGTCTAAATACGATTGTTCAAACGGAATAATATTCTGAGCAATTAGGAAGTTATAATAGGGCAGTCTTATACTCTCTGTAATGAACAAGGTCTTTTCAATGGCTTGCACGTCAAAGTCTGCAGCGCGATATTGATTTTGTTTGATCTCTAGATTCCTATCCAGCAATACTTTTCCATGTTGTTCTCGGATGGCAGCTAGAGTTTCTGCATCTCTTTTTTCTAAGGCAGATAGAAGAGAACCTCCTAATCCACTTACAATATTGGCATACTCTAGCGCTTTTTGGATTAAAAATGTAAACCGATACGGACTTCGCTTTGGCAAGCACCATGTCATTTCCTCAAGACAGGCATCGTTAGAGGAAGAACAGGTGGAATTCCTTGCTGATTCCCAGAAGGGTTGTTCTTTGCTGCATTTGGATTGTCTCCATACATTTATACAATTGTGAACTAAATCAAAGCCGTCTTCAATCTGTTCATAGAGGCAAAGTAGCTGTGGATTTATAGCCGCCGGAAAGGGTACAAACTGATTTATTGTTTGTACGTCTGCATCTTGTGCACGGTCTAGAACAGTTACGGGACAGTTGCCCAATATTTTTTTTGCCGTATTAAAGATCAGACTTGCTTGTTGAATGGATTCCCCGGTATTTTGCCTCATTAGAGCGGTACCCCATTCATAAAGCGTTTTCAAATAATGTAAAAGTAGAGACTGCTGACAAGTTGTTTCCTCCGAGGCCCCGGTGGCAACCCAAGTATTGCATCTTTGCAATGGTTCTATTTCTAATTCAAACCACTTTAAAGTCGCTTCAAACTGACAATGAGTCTTTAAGTGATTGCCAACCAGCAGTGCCGCACTATAATTTGATTTAGGAGCAAATGCACGGCCCTGTTGGAAAAATACAAAATATGGAAACGCCGACAATCCCATTACATTTCCTCCATCTGCAAAGGATTGATCGACCCTTGGAACTGCAAAAGATTGATCTATAACAATATCATATCTAAATCCAGGATCGATTGCAGGTGTGAAACTCCCAGAGGGAAGAACACCATTCTCCACTTCAAAATTTAAACTATCACCATTTCTTCCCAGGAACAAAAGATCAGGAGTTCCATCGATCATAACTCCTTCGGATGATATTCGTGGGGGTTGAATTTCTCCATTATGAACTCTGCAAGACATCAGGAAGACCATTTCATTCCTATCCATGTGAAGAAGCGTGGGCAATTGAGTAGCATCGTCCCAGTCCCAATTGGCATCCTGAATCACCTGTTTAAAGTATTGGGCGTTAACTAGCCAAAAATGGTATTCATCAGGAGTCGGGTCGTTGATACTTGCACAAGTATTACAACAGCCCTGATAATCACATTCATAAGTGATCCCGGCAGATGGCAAACTAGATGCTACAAGGCTGACAGTTGGACTGTTGAGCCTAATGGCTGATTCCCACCAATATGGAATTTGATTGGTATTGATTGAGGAAAGGAAGGAAGGTTGCGATTGAATATCAGGTGTGGCTAACAAATTAATTCCATTCGCTGCACTGATATTTGAGGTGATTAAAGGCTCTGTTTTTTGTAAGACATTTAGCGGGGAATGGGATGGTGGAGGTGCGCTATCCAATACTGTCATCCCGCCTGAAACAGGAATTGTTAGAGAGTGTTCCCGCAATTTGTCTTCAAAAGATTGGAAGGTTTTTGATTTCCTAGCTTCCTTTAATTTTTCAAATTCAATCCAATTCTCGGGATATAGGTTCCGTTTTTTACATTTTTCCCAAACCTTAAATGTCCCCATTTTCCTATCCCAAAAATCGATAAACTTAGATTTTGGTTTAAAACCGTCCTCTAGGTTCAACCTACTTCTTTGGACAAATGATTGAGTTGAGCTGATAGCTTCTTCTATTCGACTTGCCTTCTGACAAGTCCCCACGGTGATATCCATTAGTAGTAATTCACTTAGGCCACTTGCATCTGTAATGATTTCGCCTTTGAAGGAAGTTCTTCCCATCGAGGTCAAATATTGAACAAGTGCATCTCTTGAATTCACCCGTATCTGATCATTTATTTCTTTAAGAGCTCTATATCTTCTCGGTTCGCATTCTAATAATGCCCATCGTACTTGACTTACGATATTTTCTAACGCTTTGGACAAATCCTTTTCGTCGCCTGCCCAACTGCTAGGATCTAATTTAGTTCTATCTTTAAATGGGAAGGTACACAGGATCTCTTGAATGCAATCTGCATTTTGACAGATTCTTAAGAGCCATTCAATCTTTTTGAAGTCTTCCTCAGTCAAAGGCTGACCCCCATAAAAAGTAGTAGCTTGCTCAAATTGGCTGGGGTCAAGGCCAAGATGTCGGAATAAATGAATGACGTTATCACTTCCTGGCAAATCTTCTATTATTTCCTTTAGGGCTTTCCAAGCAGGACGGTCCGGAGCCTTGTTTGCTTTTGCTTTCAGAAAAGAATAGCTGCATAACGTTTCCCATAAATCAGTTGCCGCTCTTTGCCATCCAAGTGAAGGGTTTCGTCTTTGGTCCAAAGAGTCTGGGCAATATTTGTCTTGTATGGGTAGTACGTTAAAATTCAAGATTACCTCGTGCTCTTCAAATACGCTGGTGGAGTCATTCCAATTATAGGAGTACCCTTTGAAGCAATTACTATTAGATAGTAAGAACTCTAATTCAGATTTTCCGTCATCTGCTTCTCCGATAGCAGACCACTCCATCCTAAAGGTATACACCATGGATTTCATAACTCTTTGAAAGGTAGCTCTAATATCATTCTTAGTTACAGGATAGTATTGTTGTAAATAATCTAAAGCAGCACCGGCTAAGCTTTTTGCGTCTAATTCATTGGTTAATGAAGCTCCCTTTTTATCCATAAAGAGGTGCTTCAATGGAATAATCATCAATTCGCTGCCGGTATCCGGTCCGGTATACTTCATTTGGAATCCGGTGGTTTGGGGGCAGACTTTGTTAGCGTCATCAAAGTTAGGATTCGGTTGAATGTATTCAATACAGCATTCGTAAGCTCCTTTTGTTAGTTTAATGGGCTTAGTCGTATTAGGAGGGGCGCCTGTTCCTTTCCAATTATGACCGAGTAGTTCCCACTCTTTTTGTTCTTTTTTTAATTTAATGAACCATTGTTGTGGCATATCGTCATCGTAGGCAGGGGCTTCTCCTTGTGGGGTAGGTATTCCTGCCATAAAAGTATATTTCCCACTTTCTTCAATCCACAAACATCCCTTGCATACCACCTTAAAACCTTGTCCTCCTCCTAAAACTTCCCCAGTAGAATTGTGGAGCGCCAATCCATTTCGAACAGTTGCAAATGGGAATGTGCCGGCGTGCTTTATATTGGGAACGATCATTGGCGCTGCCACATTCCATTGATTTTGAACTTCACCGAACATATCTGTACTGTAAGCAATATCACGCCAAAGTAAATTGCCTTGAAGGTCAAAATACTCGCGTTTCAAACCTGTGCCGGTTAGGCCTAGTAAAGCGGCGAGAGCTCCTCCATTTGGCGTGTTTTGCCAGTTGACTGGTGGGACGACTCCGTTTGGATCCGCCCAAGAGGCATTGCCTATTGGAAAATTTTCTTCAGCGAAGAGGTGCTTTAATGTAAACCAAGCAGCTGCTTCGCTGTCATCTCTCTCCATGCAAGTAATCGCCTCTGTAAACTGCGCTATGAACGCTGCTATACATTTACTCTTCTTATAAAAAAGAGCAAATGATTTTTGAAAGGATGCCCACCGTTCTTTTTCGTTCGGATTGGATATAAATTGACTCCATACTTGTGAAAAATCGGGAAACAAATAGGAGAATCGAGCCAGCAAGACACAAGGTTGAAAAACCAGATCCCGGACAGCTTCTGATTCATCATGATTTAACTGTCCAGACCGACTTAGTTTTTCATACAATTGCGTCATATTCAAAGGAAGTTCAAAATAAAGATTGGAACTTCCAGAGTCATACTGAAAAGGACTTGCTGGATTTATTGTATTCCAATTTGAAGCACTTGTATTATTTATCTTATAAGCAAAACGTCGCTTGTTTAAATCCACTGAACAGCCACACTTAATTAATGTTTCGGGAAACAATTTTTCGGCTAATTCCAATAGAGATGTATCGTTTGGATCCAGGCAAAATTCTTTTTGAAAGGTAGTTTCTATTTTATTCCAGGTCCAGGCATTGACCTCGTCTTCTGTTACTTCAATTGCACATAGTTTTTCTCTTAACTCTTTTAATGAAAATTCTGTTTCATTGTCAGGAGAATGGAATGGAAAGCAAAGGGCTTCACTCTCTGATTGCAACGGGAATGGGTCGTCGCCGCCAATATGGCGGTTCGCAAAAATCCACATGAACTCACCAAAGGAAAAATCCGATTTTATAAAATTCGAAATGAAATCAGCAAACCTGATCGTATGGGATGGACAGAAATCCCAAGCCCTTTCGGCAGGTGTTTCATCGAACCCAACTAATAGAGAAAGAGGATTCAGGTTCTCTATCAATAATTCTGTAAATCCAGAAGGACGAATATCCGCTCCGTAGACCTGTACTGCATGCTGCTCAGTTCCGTCCAAAAATGCTCGTATCGCCCAGTTCCAAGTTTCCAGGTTGGAGGACTTCCAAGCAGCATCTTTCCAAATTGCCAAAATTTGAGTTCTGTTTACTCCTGTATTTCCAGTGGTATCCGTTCCGTTATTGAATGGCAAATGGAATTCATTGTGTAACATCTTGATTGCTGCCAATTTCCTAATCAGACCAGGTGATATATGTGGAGCACTGTCATTGAGCAACTTTAATTCCTCGCAAATATCTCTAAGTGTTTTAATGGAAAAACAGTCCTTTAACTTTTGCCAAAGTCTAATGAAAACGACCAGCCTTGTTAAGCCCTCTGTTTTAGACAAAGAAGAAAATGATATAGACCAATCATCCAGAAGACAAGGTTCGCTCACGGGTAGTTCTATCTCATCTCCACTGCTGTTTTTTACGGTAAAATGAGCAAACTCCCAGTTTTGACCATGGGCGAGCCCTTGTACAGCTTCCCAAAGGCAGTAAAAGTCGCAGTAGGAAAGTCCAGTTCTATTTAAAAATTCATTGACTACCATAGTCGCATTTACCCATGCAACACCAGCGGGATAACCATATAGAGTTGGAATATTACCTTGCGGAATAGGGTCGTTGGCAAATAGGAAGTTATATTCGCCTTCGCTAAATCCTAAATATTCCAGTGCTAAGGATTGATGAACGGGGTAGCGAGATAAATTTTCCCTAAACGGTTCGTCAGCATTTGGGTCAAAATTGGAAAGGTCGGGGTCTAGCATAAATTCATGCGTCTCCCGACGAAAGTTTTTCAAAATTTTATAGCGGCTAACTCCAAGACAGTCCAAGTAACTCTTTAAAATATCTTTCGGTAGAGAATAAGGTAAGTTAGGAGCCGAAAAATCATTGATTAATGCGTCAAATGCTGTTCCTCTTATATCTGTTATTGCTGCGGAAGAGTGTTCAGGAACTGCTTCAAAAAAACTAATGGGGTTATGGCGGTAAGCTTCATGATCTTGCTGTTCCGTTGCTCCATTAAGAAGAAGTTGGTGACCTTTGACTTCTGCAATTCCATTGTTAAAAATGACCCCATTGGACACACCCTGAGCTACCATATGCTCTAAACTTTCGTTCACCAAGTCGATCATTGGAATAGGAACACAAAGATTTGAATGCGTCACCTCCAATTCTCCTAGGTTTCCTCTTCTTCCATTTTGAATTTGTGACAAGACGTTAGTTGGAACAGCCGGGAAAGGGTTTTCACAAGTAGACTGCAAACCGACCTGCAACATTTCGTTCAGGTAGTTTGCGGGGCTACATGGGTCCAGATGTTTGGGAGGGATACAGTTGATGAGTTGCCCATCTGTATTAATTGGTTTGAATTGATTAAGGTGAGTATTGGGAGTTCCTCCAACTGCAATATATATTTCTTCCACACAACCTCTCGCTGTAGTCCCATCAAGGAGGGTTAAGATCTCATCTAAGGTATAACCAAGGATAGCCAATCTGCTGTCGAGGCATTTTTCTAGAAAAATTTCTTTAACATCTTGAACTGCAGAAGGGTCTCCTACACATTTTGAGATCCATCCTTCCAATTCTTTTATGAAATCTTTATTAACACCGTTATAAATATCCCTAAACCACTTATGAGCGATAGTGCCGGTTAAGGATTCTTTAAATTGTTTGGAAGTACAACTTAAAATACTTTTAGGGCCACAAAACCCTCTCGCATAAAGACTTTCTGCAACAGAAAATTGTATTTCCGGGGGACAAGGAGAGGCGGCAATAAGAAGTCCAAGGATACAATTTATTTTTTCAATTATCCACTCCCGAGCACATTCATCATTAGGGAAAACACAAGCCGCGGCTGCAGGGAAATGGGTAGTATCCAGATCTAGTTTAAAAAAATTATCGAGGTCCTTATCCGTATATTTTGGGTCTTCTTCCAAATAGCATTTGGCAAAAATGGTAATCGGGTCCTCCCCCGAAGGTAAAGCTGAAGGTGTTTGGTTTCCGGGAGTCGGTGTGCCGATGGTACTAGCAGCAACTTTAAAATACCTTTTGGCATGGACCACGAAAAGCATTTTTGTCGATTCATCTGTACCTGTCAATAAGAAATTTTTCCAATCGTTTTCTTCCAAAGTATTGAGGTCTTCGGCAGAGCCTTGCCCCAATAGTGGTAGCTTGCTATTGTCGATTACTCCTTGGAAATCATGGACTAAGCCACATATTAGCAGTCGAAGGTGAGCTAAGGGGTAGTCAATGGGCACATTTACGAACCCTGTGGTGAACCAAAAATCGCTGATATTTGATCCCTTAAAGTGCAACCATTTATCGACCAAGTCATAGATTTCATCCGCCGGTGCAGAGGATACAACAGAAGGTATTGCACACTCAACCATTCCAATAGGGGGAATGCGTAAGGCATGTAATCGACGTGCTATCTGATGTTTGTTGAGACTATTAATGGGTAAATTGATAATGCCATTGGCATCGGCATTAGTTAATATTGTGTCTATGGAATTCATAGGTTTGGCGAAAACTTGTTCACATCTCTCTTTATGCGTGATATTGGTTTCCAGATCAATACTTAAAGCGTAGAACGCTTCCGCGGGTACTTCAAAAAATGGGTTCAAAACACTTGTGGTGCCTACCTTATTATCTAAAAGCACTTCCATCTCTCGACAAGCTGCGGGGTTAGTAGCAATTGCCGGACGAGTTGGAAACTTAAAAAGTGCTTTATTCTGTTGAGCCGTTTCGGCCTGGCATTGATGAGCTGTTGCCAGCGAATAAATAAAGGCGGTCATCTTTTCTTTAGCCTGCGTATCGAAACCGGTCAAAAGACTGGTGATCATATTTTCATACGTATTTCGGTCAGAAGCAACAGTAGCTGAAAAACTTGTACCGGTATACATATTCTCCAAACTGGTCGAAAATGGGCCAAGCGAAGGTGAAAACTGATGAGGTAATGTTATCTTATTTGCAATAAATTGACAATCAGCTAGTGAGAAGTTCCAAGGTGTCAGTCCTAGCGAGTTAGCCGCATTAATAACCAACGAATTAAATGAAGAAAACTCCGGCGGTAAATCATTTGGCGGCAAATGGAGGGTATTCGAAGCATTGTAGGTGACTCCATTACCAGGCAAAATAATGTAACTACTTGGAGTGATATTCATATAATCACTCAAAGAAGAAGGCAAGGCAGTATTAGCTATCGGAAGTCCATAGGCTACAAACTTCTTGATTAAAATTCCACTCCCTTTGGTGATTTCTACGATGGCATCGACAGTACCGTTATAACTATTTGGAACGCTAACTACAGCAGTAGCAACAGATAACTCGGCAGGCCCAGCCATATGTTGTAGGATGGTGTTATTAGTTGTTAGGGCGCTTCCAAGGGTGCCATTCGTATGTAAATCGAACAATTCGATTTTCATATTGACGGGCGTATTGGAGTTTGGATCGGTTTTTAGGTAATCCTGAAAATCCCAGGTAGGATAGGTAGCGCCGCTTCCCAACGTAGGTAAGTCAGGACGTAATCTTAGTGAAATGTATTTTGCCATGTCTTCTGTTGTTTATATCTGTTTTTTGGTTTGTTTTCTTCCAGTGGTACTAATCGATTTTCAAAAACTTATTTCTGAGTTAAACTTGAATTGTTTCCATAGGGTAAAATGAGTGTTTAAATCTGGCGTAAGTATGTTGTTTTCTATTTTGGGTTATTATGCATTGTTTATATTAATTATTCAATTAGAGTTATTGGCAAATTTTCCTTTTTTGTTTTGGTGATCATATTTATCTGAAATCAAGGGTTTCTTTAATATCTGTTACTTAAAAGGTAGGTTATGGAACCAAAACTATGCTTATGAAATTTGGCTTTTATTAGAATGTAGTAATCTCCCGAAAGATTATGACCACGAAAAACTAAGGTCCAACTTCATTTACGCTTGGTCTATTTTCTGGAATCCAAAACCCTTGCATGCCTTTGAGGAAATCATCCTTACTCATAGTCTTTTCAGGTTTTATGCTACCATAGTCCCAATATTGAAATTTTACATCGTCTCCTACAATTTCAAAACTATGTATTGTAATGAAGTGCAATCCAAAAGTTCCAAAAAAACCATCCCAGGCTGTGGATGTTATACCATGATTTTCGAAAACTACCGGCAATTTATTTTCTTTAACAGCATTAGAAATTTTTTCCAGCGTTTTATCTGTTTGCCCCAAATAGAAACTGGATTTTTCTACTTTAATTCCCATTTTTCGGAGTAAATCATCAAATTCCCATGGAAATGTCCCCTCGGATAAATTCCCTCCCTGTTTTCCGGCATTTTTTAGTAGTCCATTTTCAGAATATCTTAAAGAACCTCCAAAAATCCAATCAATTACAGAAGGAGAAGTTGATGAGGTAGAATGCCATTTTGTTGCGGCAAAATCTTCATTTTTAATAAATTCGGGGGCCTTTATCTTAGGTCCTTTATCAAAAAATTGCGTTTCTCCTTTTATGGCCAAATCCATTACTCCATTTACAAATGCAATCGGATTATAATGAATTGCAACATTCACAGCAGCTGATGGACCGCAATACCATTTTCCACCACAATAATTAATTTTTGTGGAGTTCACATCTGTAAGTTGAGTTCTTAATTTATTGATTACAGTCGTTAATTCTAAATTTTTAAATTTTGTGTCATTCATTAATTCTCCTTTGGCTAATTTATCTTCGTAACTTTTTAAAAACTGTTCTGCTAATAAAAATCTATCTGGGCTAGCTTCTTCTAAACCATCTAAATCTATATAGGAGATTGGTTTATTTCCCGCATATTGAAAAGGCGTATAAAACGGATACTCATCCTTCAAGTCATCTACACTCACAAACCGACACAGCCAGGAAGCATAATAACGCGCCCCATACTCATGCAATCCAGTATTACTATCCCATTCCTTGCCCACATACCGATATCGCTTCAAAGCCACTTCCGAAGCCGACCTTCCCGACCGGTAACTACTCGCCCCAAATGGAAAATAGGCCTCATAAGAAATCAGGCCCCCGCTATCATCTACTTCAATGGAAGCCGAACCCAAATGATCTGACAACTGATATCGTATCAAAGAGGAGGGATTAACCGGGGCAACTTGATTTTCCATCACCAAAGTATCCACCAAAGCAATCCTCCCCATGTCATCTTGAAAATGCAAAGTCTCCCTTTCCAATTCTACTCCTGTCGCATTTCGTTCTCGATATACCTCATAATCACCGACATAAATACGATCACATATCTTGCCCCCCGCCTTCTCCGTCACTTTCCGGGTCCGCACCCCAAAATCTTTCCCGCCTCCGATCGTATAGGTATAATACTCCTTCCCGCCACCGCCCAAATCCACTTCTTTCAGTTGGTCGGCAAAGTCCCAAATCATGGAAGAAAGATGAGGCATGGAAGTCATATTCCCATGAATATCGTGGGTGTAATTTTGAGTAGAGGATGGATTAGTAAGTAGGGTCTTACCTAGGCGATTATTTATTTTTCCAGGTTCCAGTATACTAGGTTCATTGTATTCATAAGTTCTTGACCAACCACCGCTACCGGCATTATGTTTGACCAAAAGGATATTGCCCAGTTCATCATACAAATAGGTCCGGGTGTAACGGCGCATTGCTTGTCCGTCATTCGCATGAGGGATGGAAGTGCTGGCTTCAAAGTCTTTATGCGTTCTTCCGGGGGAGGCCGTTTGCCCGGGGTGTTCCCGGCCTTTTGCTTTTGTCAGGCGATAAAGGGCATCGTAAGCATAACTACTGTGTGGTTCCACAATTGTATTGTTATAAAAGACGGTTTGCTGGGCATCGTTCCGGATGTTGGTGATGTTACCGACAGGGTCATAGTAATAATTCAAGTCTTGTAAAACGGCACTATCTGTGCTGCGGGTACTTCTTAAGCGAATAAGCCGAAAAGTGTTTTCATCGTATTTATATGTAGTAGTGACCCCATTACTGTATTGAATTTTGGTACGTTGTCCTTTGGCGTCGTAATCGATGTTTTTGACGAAATCAGTCACTGTAGTTGCGCCGTGCAAACGAGTTTGTATTTTTTCTATAAAATTTGCTTCATTGTAAGTGTAGCTGGTTTCGCTTTTGTCGGGCGCGGTGGCTTTCGTAGGCCGATTGAGCGCGTCGAATTCGGAAGAAGTAGTGAAGATTTCGTTTTCCAGCAAGACAGCGGCATTGCTTTGAATATCTGACACATCCGTAAATGAATATAGCACAGACCAATCGATGGTATGCTTATAA
>JANQRV010000441.1 GCA_028284395.1 Saprospiraceae bacterium | reverse complement strand
CATAATCACGTGCAGAAGGGCCTCGTGATCAGGCAGTTTGTCATTGCCTGTACACGCATGGTGGGGACGGTATTCGTCCACCGGCAATATCGTTTCATGATGAGTAGGGATCCGGGGTTTGAAAAAGAGCTCATTCTGGACATCTCCTTGATCAGATCGGTCAATGAAAAATACAACCTATTAAAAGAAAAGTACTTACGACACCCTGGAGTTCTAGAAGTCACCGGTTCGAATCAGTTGTTGGGGAGCTATGTACACACCAGTACATTCAAGTGTAAGGATGAGGAGAGCAATACCCTTCTTTCTGCGTCTTGGATGGCCGTGGACCACAACTTCCTGGAGTTCTATGGTCTGAAAGTACGAAAGGGAACGGGGTTTAGTGCTCCCAATACCAGTAAAGTGCAAAACTCTTTTATCGTCAATCAACGTTTTTCAAAAGCCAGGAACTGGGACTCTCCCGTCAATCGACAAATTGCTTTTCAACAAAACGATAACTGGGGAACCGTCGTCGGTGAAATAGAGGACTTTAATTTCACCTCTCTGCACCACGAAATCACTCCGCTCGTAGTAGCGATCAGGGATGGGGCGAATGGCTTTGACCATATGTCCATCAAACTTCAGGCTGGCACCATCAATCAAACCTTAAAATCACTGAAGACCGACTGGGAGCAGATCATGGAAGGACGTCCGTTTAACTTTGCCTTCCTGAACCAAAAATTTGCACAACAATATCTCAATGAAGAAAAAGTGCGCAGCGTCAGTACCGTTTTGACCCTGTTGGCTATTTTGATTGCATGTATGGGATTATTCGGTCTTTCGCTGGCTGCAGTGGAATTCAGAACAAAGGAGGTCGGAATTCGCAAAATATTAGGCGCTAACACCTACAAAATTGTCGTATTGCTCACCAAGGACTTCTTGAGGCTGGTATTACTTGCCGTCCTGATATCGATCCCACTCTCCTATTACCTAGTAAATCAATGGCTTTTGGATTTTGCCTATCGAATTCATCTACATTGGCTGGTTTTTGTGGGAGTGGGGCTTGGGGCTATCTCAATCGCCTTGATTACAATAAGCATTCAAACGCTGTTAGCGGCGATGGCTAATCCGGTCAAATCCTTGAGGGATGAGTGAGGTGTCTCCCGCCCCGGTCAACAGTTTTTTAAGAGGTCACCAGTTCGAATTTGAAATTTTTCTCCAATTCATGGCGGCCTTTAGAAGTTAAAATAAGCTCTCGAGAATGCATTTTTTTTCGCAGCCAATCTGCTTTAATCATGTGATGGAGCAAGGATGCCCCCAGAGCTCCTCCAATGTGATACTTGCGTTCACTCCAATCCAGACAGGGGTAGGCAAACTTTCTCTTCAGTCCTCTCAGATCTTCGATAAATATTCCAAGCGTTCTAAATTTTTCTTTTCCTAGCTCTGAACAGTTATACTTTCCCTCCGAAAGTTCCAAAAAGCCTTGATTGACCAGACTTTCTTGCAATGCAACACCTAAGTTACCGGCCAGGTGATCATAGCAGGAGCGAGCATATCTGATTCCGGTTTTATCCAGGTGGTCAACAATTGCAACCTTGTTCTTGGGTTGTTGAGAAGTTAGAAATGCAATGCCTTCCAAAGCTCTGGCCACCTGCTTGTCAAACAGGCGAAAATATCTGTGTCTTCCTTGTTTTTCAACTTTAAGAATGTTTTCGTTCACCAATTTTTTTAAATGATTGCTGCAAGAATGTTTGCTAATATTTGCAAATCCTGCTAGCTCTAATGCCGTGTACGCCCTACCATCTAACAAGTGCCAAAGCATTTTCGCCCTCGCTTTTTCACCAATTAATACAGCTAGTTTAGCAAACCGCTCATCCATTTCAAAATCATTCATCATAATCCCCCTTTTTCCATTCTTTGGAAATCTTTGATCCTTTGTCATAGTCATCTACCACCAAGATCAATTGATTATAGTGATCGCTGTATTGGGTCAGAATGTTCACTTCGTTTTCTGCCATTATCCGACAAATCTTACCGAGCTGTCCCGGCACTTCTTGTTTGAGTTTTTGAATGAGAACGTCATTGACTTTTTCGACTTGGATGCCCGCTGTTTCCAATGCTTTTCGGCCTGCTTCTCCGTCCCTTACCAGAAAATGGGCAATCCCTAAATCATTGTGAACAAATACGCCTCCTCCTTCCAAACTTACCCCGGCAGTACCTAAGACCACTCCCATTCTGGCTAATTCACCAGGTTGGTTGTTGAGAATAATTTGAAGATCTTTCATTTTCAATTTTGTTTAATTTTAATCACCGATTTGACCGAATTTGCAATAAAGCAGTTTTCATGTGCCGATTCATGAATTTCCCGAAGTGTCTCCGGATCTAATTCTTCCCAAGTTTTTACAACCGGCTGGAGGATGACCTCCGTCATTGCCATCTTGTTGGAGTCATTTTTAGCAAGCATTCCAATTGGAGTATCGTCATACCGCAAAATGGAAATCCCTTTCTTAGCCGCAATGGATAAAAAAAATAACATGTGGCAACTGGCCAGGCTACAAATAAAAGCCTCTTCTGGATCGATGAAGGCAGGATCGGAAAATGGAACAGGGACTATATGAGGAGAAGAGGACGCATCAATTTGATTGCCGCTATCGAGTTCCCAAATGTGCGTCCTACTGTATTTTCCCTTTTGAAAGGTCTTGGCATCTTGATGTTCCCAATGGATTTTTGCTGAAATTTCTTGGCTCATGATCGTTCGGTATTTTCAGCAAATTTACGGGCCAAAATCCTTTAATAGTTCATTTTCAAATGAACTTTGAAATTTCAGTATCGCCCCTACTTTTTGCGATCTCCCAATTTGGCGATTTTCGGATCGGGATATAGCTCTGATACGTCAAAGTTGTCAAATGAAAAATCCGTGACGATTAGCTGGTGTAAATGTCTTTTTTCTTTTTTGCTGGGTTGATTCAAATAAACCGTTTGCCGGTGAGGAATCATAATGCCTTCAATCTCTTTGTAATCCCCAAATTGTATCGAACCATAAAATGCCTTGTAACCAGGAATTTTCAAATAGTTATCCCGAAGTGAATAGACTGCGTAGTCCAACATTTTGGTCTGTCGGTTTATCCAAAGTATATATTGGTCGTTTTCCATATGGGGTTCCGCTTTTTGCCAAGTGGCAAAGACCAAGTCGTACCGATTCCCATTGAACTCTTTTTGGCCGGCATAAGAAATGATCGGAACATCCTTCAATCGATCCAACATCTCAAAAAAATATTGATAAGCCGACAAACCAAAACCAATCCGTTTGTTGTACTCCTTGAATTGTAGATTTTGCTGCAGATCTCTTTCGTAGTATTCCCAGCTTTGCAGCCCGGCCAGAATGCCCTTCCATTTACCATTCATAAAATAAGCCTGGCTGTCAAAGGTACCGACCGCATATTTGAACTCAATTTCTGATTTCGCCTCCGGCCAAGGTTTACCCATTTTTCCCATCATCCCCTTCCAAATATCCGACCCGTGAAAAGAATAAGTATCGTGTTTCTTTAAGTGCTGAAGGCCGTGTGTCCGCCACGCCGTCTCCAGAATGGCCTTGCCCTTTTCTACTTGACTCTGTCGGATTCCCTCTTCTTTAACCAGGGAAGTGCGCATATCCGCCATACAGCCGGATAAAAAAAAGAGGGCAATGATCACAAAAATGATCGAGGTTACGTCAATTGTTTTTTTCATAATTTTAATTTTGTATGTACTGATCTATACATTTTGAGGAAAAAAAATTTTAAATTGAAATGTAGTCCAAAGCCATATCCATTGTTTTTTTCATGACTTCAGTATCTCGTGCGAGCCGCACCATCGTGTGTGCACCATAAAGTTGAGCGTGCAGGAATTTAGCGAGATCATCTGCAGTCTGATCCGACCGAAATTCTCCTTTCTCCTGTCCTTCTCGTATGCAGTGAGCAAACACAGCCACGAGCTTTCGCAGTTCTTCATCCGCTGCAGTTCTGATCAGCTCATTATTGGCGGCACACTCCCCGGACATCTTTTGTACCAAGCACTGACTCTTAAATTCTTTGACCTGAGTAACCTCCATGAGGTTGGCAAAGAAAAGCTGGAAGCGGGCTTTGGGACTTGCTACCTGTGGGTTCCAGAGGATGGCCTTATAAAATTGTACGGAGTCCCGTCCATAATGCTCGATAACACGGACTGCAAAACCTTCCTTATTCTTGAAGTGGTAGTAAAACGAACTGCGCGGTAAACCTGACTGTTCCAGGATTTCCTCCGTACCGGTATTGTAATAACCTCTGGTACGGAATAATTCATCACCAATTTTAATTACCTTTTGCAGATCGTGTCGCGGCATGAATATCTCTTTTGTACTGATCAGTACAAATCTAAAAAAGAAAAAGAAAACATTCAAGCTAATGCAGAAGATTTCTGCTAATTCTTATCGATCTTAATGGCTTCTTTGGCTACGTATACGTTTTGTTTAGCAATAATGATCAGGGTTTCAGGCAATTTTGCCAAATCGTAGGATTTAGTCATCAGGCCATCGAAATTAGGAAATTCTTCCTCCTTCAACAATTGCCCCCATCGGGAGTAAATCTGAAGCTGAACTTTTCCTTTCGGTCCTTTCAGATCGATAACCATGCTGCTTTGACTGGGATCGGCATGGATTTTAAGTTCTAGTACCGGTTTATCGGACAGTCGAAAATTGTCTTTCCCCTTAATCTCCCGCAATAAATCGATGGCACTAGCGGGAGATACATACCCCTTGCTCCGGTGAAAAGCTTCTCCGTTTGAATCGACAAAAATAATCTGTGGTACAGCTTGGATATCAAAATACTGTAAAAGCTCATGGAGGTTGGAATCAACTGCCGACCGAGTGTTGATTTCCAAATGTATAAAATGATCCTGGAGCACTTCCTTCACCTCTGCATCGGCAAAAGTGATGGTATCCATCATCTGACACTTGCCACACTCCGTATTGAAAAAATAAAAGAGAACGGTTTTCCCGGTTTTTTGAGCCTCTGCAAATACTTCTCGGTAAGGACTCCGATCAAACACCATTTGGATTTCAGAAGGAGTACTGAAGACAGATTTTTGTTTTTGACTATTCATACTATCCAACGGGGAGGAAAGCGTTGCGAAGGCTTCATTTGCAGCTGTATCAACGATCAACAGCTCTCCAGCACTGGTATTGTGCAGTTTTTGGTTGGAGTCTTGGGAT
Organism: Saprospiraceae bacterium; assembly: GCA_028284395.1. Lineage (GTDB taxonomy): Bacteria > Bacteroidota > Bacteroidia > Chitinophagales > Saprospiraceae > JANQRV01. The sequence goes on along the minus strand of JANQRV010000441.1, from coordinate 60,910 downwards.
ACTTCCTTGTCTGCTTCATGCCTCAGGGAAGCAACTGGTACCATTGGGGTTTCCCGATTGTCTTGCTTCTTTAAGGGAACTGCAGAGGAGTCGGCAGCAGATTCTTCCTGGCCTCGCGTCCCATACCAGAATGAAGCAACGACAATTACGATAAGGACCATGAAGATCAATCCATTTTCCCACCAACGATTCGATCTTGAAGATTCGATATCACTAAGTTGATCGAAGAGCTGAACTTTTAGGCTGGTAGATGGATTGCCCCGAAAGGACTCCATTTTCTGGCGAATGACCATTTCAAAATTATCGTTATGTTTCATCATGAATCATTGAAAGGAGGTAAAGGAAGAATAGTCCCGTTTCAACAAATGCCGGAGCGTTTTTTTAGCCCGAGTATATTGAGACCGTGAGGTACTTTCGGAGATTCCCATTTCTGCGGCAATCTCCGGATGAGAATAGCCTTCGATGGCATAAAGATTAAAAATGATCCGTGCTCCCCTTGGTAATTTGCGAATCACCTTGACAAGATCTTCATTACTCAGTTGGTGAAGTATATCAGGGTCGGTGACGGAATCCCCCTCCTGAAGTTCGAGCATTGAAAAATTGAAAACATGTTTCTTACGCAATTGCATCAATGCGGTATTGACAACTACCTTACGCATCCAGCTATAAATGGAACTCCGATAATTGAATTGGGAAAGGCCACGAAAAATGCGGAAAAAGCCCTCTAGGAGAAAATCTTCTGCCTCTTGTTTATTAGCAGCATACCTCAGACACACACCAAACAAACGCCGGTGGTATTGGTCATACAATCGGCTTTGTGCTCTTCGATCACCACGAATGCACGCTTCGATCAACCTTTTCTCTTGCTTTGAAATCATCTTGCAATGATTGGAATTTGATACTCGGACAATGAGATAGATGCAAGATGCGGTCTAAGTGCTGCAATTGCAGTACTCAAGGTCGTTTAGCGGTCTAAAAACGCTGTCACCCTCTGACCCGCTTCCATCAGGGTTAGAGCAATGGCGCCATTTTCAGCCCGCTTCCGTAATTCCTGATTTGTCCAATCTTCCTTTTCCTTGACCAGCAAATTCTCTTTCGTTACCACGCTGGAATGTGGAATTACCCCAGTTCTGGTATCCAAGAGAATGGTTTCGCAAGTAGCAAAAGCCTTCGACTCGTTTTTTTGCAAAGCTTTGTATTTGTAATAGATGTCGCTATTGACAGAAAAAACCAGTAGTAGATCCGCTTGCAATCGCACCGCTGCTTCCCGTAGCTGCGTAATACCAGGATTACCCGACGTCATTAGTGAGGGTACCAACACAACCTCCTCAATTTTTCGGCATGGTTTCAACTGGGCAACAAGACTATCTAAAAAGCTTTGTTGGGTCTTAAGATACTCTTCGTTGGTCCAGTAAGAAGAGTAATAGCGATTCACAGAGGTACCACCATACTTATAAACCGCTATACGTAAGGAATCGGGAATGACAATTCTACCGTTTAGTAAGCGCTGAATATCCGCTTCGCTGATGGTACTGTTATTTGCATCGAAAAGAGACTCTGTGATGATCTCTGGTTTTGTCAATTGTTGACGTGCGGGATCGGCTGAAACCATTGTCCCCGGTGTTTGACAACTGGAAAACAGCATTGTCATAGCCCCAATCAGGCATACTATTCTGTAAATCATTTTGGCGAACTTTTACCTTAAGAACGCAAAGTCAGGCTTCCTCATTATCGGCCCATTGGCGACCGGTCAAATTAGTCGGAATCAACCCCCACAAAAATCTCTACTTCAGCTCGCTCAGGATCCATTGCATTGGCACCATATACTTCAAAATCAGCACTATAAGCTCTTTGAAGCGGCTCAGACCAGATTGTTTTCCAAGCCTTCTCAACGGCCCCCTCCATCAAACTGCCCTTTGCCAAAAATCTGCGGTAATTGCCCGACACCACTGTGATGCCTTTTAGCCCTTTGGGTACTTCTTTTAGGTTGCTGACTTTGTGCCCTAATACAGCTGTGTACGGTTTGGTATGATCTCCTTCATATTCCGTGTAAACACAGTAAATGTCTTTTCCCAAACGATTGGGAATGTCTTTAGTACTGTTATCCGAAAGGAACTTATCCCATAGTGCCGCCAGATCTTCCGCAGATTGTCCATTTTGATTGATGGTCTTCACAGCATGGCCAATAATGTAAAAAGCTTCGAGTGGTTGTGTACTCATAACAGATTTGAGTTTTTTAAGCAGGTGATGACTATGAATAACGAGTACAAATGTAGAAGCAGTTAGTGACAACACTATGTCAGGAGCCTGGCGTGTTTTTTTTACTATCATTCAAAAAAAGCGGAGGGATAAACAACAACGCCCTGCACTCCCGCCAAACCATCCTCCATCAACTCCAAAACCATGCAGTTTTCCTCGGGAGCTTCAAAGGGAAGCCGAATCCCATAATGACTGGTAGGCACGTAACCAAATCTTGGATAATAATCAGCATGGCCCAAAAGGATAATGGACCCGTGACCCAGTCTTTTAGCAATACGGTGAGCTTCCTCGATCAGTTGTCTTCCAATTCCTTGTTTTTGAAATGCTGGCAGAACGGAGACCGGGGCGAGTGCCAACGAAGGAAATACCCGATGATGCTCATTTTCTATGTGAATCCTGGTCACCAAAATATGGCCGACGATCTGATCGTCGCTGATGGCCACCAGGGATAAATCGGGGATAAAAGCAGAAGAATTTCTCAGCCTGTTCACCAATTTGTGTTCGGTCTGATCACTGTAATCAACGCTTCGAAAGGCTGATTCGATGACTTGCTCCACCTGATCATAATCGGTAGCACGCTCTTTTCTTATTTGAACCTTCATGTTCTCAATATCCGTTTAAAGGTGAAATTTATTTCAATCTAACAGCTATGTTTTGGGCATATTCTCTGATTCCAACTTGTTGGGCCAAACCAATTGACGATTGGTTCGACATCAAGGTTTGATAAAGGACTAGTAAATCTTTGGAAAGTAGCTTGGCCACCACCGCCTTTACAACAGCCTGGCCAAACCCCTGACCCCGGTAACCCGGATGAGTGAAAACTCCGATAAAACCAGCTTGCCCCAACATTAGTTTGTAATTGGCAGCTGCAACCAGGGTGCCCTGATGCCAGTATCCGTAGGCCTGATGTTGGGTTGCCTCCAAACCACTATCTCTCCAACCATTTGGGTCGCCCGAATCACTTAGTTTATGCAATGCCACCAGGTCCTGCCCATGCTGGATTTGTCTTATTTGCTCGGATGGCGCGACGGGTAGGTTGGATCGATCATAATATCCCTGAAAGACTGGTCCGATATGCTTCACGATTCGCCTTCCAAATAACTTTTGCGGTATTTCTAAATGGAGGGCACTTTCCCAATTGATGCCAACTTTTCCTACCTTCTGCACTATTTCATTGACTGATTCCGGTGGTACGGAAAGGATGATACATCGCTCTCTAACGAAAATCCAGGCTCCACGATACCCTTTTAATCCAGCATGCGGCACTACCGTCAATCCCGGTTTCCTTAATTCAGCAGGTGAAACGCCAAAGAAAGTGCTCCAATAAAGTTCAATCTTAGTCGGCATGAAAAGTAACGCTTTTAGCTCCCCTAAAAGGGTTGCAAAAATAATGGGTTTTTGCAGGAAACAAAAACCTCAGGATCCATGACAGACAAAAGTATTATCCTCCAGGTTGGCATCTAATAACAGAAGATTCGGATCTAGGACAATTTTTGCGGGAGCTTTATCCATATGAAAATTAATTTTTTGTCGCTTTCCATGTACGCGCACGCGCGCTATTTTAAACAAGTCATCCCGATGATTGTAAAAGCCGATTTCGATCAGATCATTGATATCGGTGCTACGGCTGCCGCTTTTACCGATCTGAAGATCAATGGATATTAGATATCCCGGCTTTTCAGAATCTGAAATAGTGACCTGCTTAATCCCATTGTCATAAGTGGTTACGGTTTCGAAATAGTCCGCTATTAGATATTGAAGTGAATCCGGCATGCTTCCCCTAAGCTCCTCCACCAGGTCAATGGAAGTCGGATATGGGGGATGAGCCCCCGGGTATTGCTTCAGAAAATCGCGAAGCAGAGCATTTAGTTCTTCCTCCCCCCAAAGTCGGCTTAAAGCATGAAAAGCCATCGCACCTTTGCCATAGGTTAGATACTGCTGTTCTGGCTTGGCAAACATCAACGATGGCTCAGCATCTGGTTCATGATTCCGCCCCTCGAAGTAGCGTTGTCGTTGCTTTCGCAGGAACCGATGTGCATGTTGAGGCCCATACTGGTTTTCATAGACCCGTAAAGTAATGTATTCAGTAATGCTTTCAGTAATCATCCGGGATCCAACTGCATTTCCCGGAATGACCTGATTACCCCACCATTGATGCGTCAATTCATGAGCAGCAATGTAGAATGCCAGGTCGATCTTTTCGGAGATAGTGTCTGAGTTCAGTATGAACCGAGCCTCCGACATCATAATGTTATTGACACCGGTAGTTGCAAATGTACCTTCTGATTGAGGGAATTCCACAATCCGTATTTGCCGGTGACCATACGGGCTAAAAAACTTAGTGTTGTAGTCCAACGCCGATTGGAGTCCTTTCATCATTTGACCGATGTTGTAGTCGTGATCCTTGTGATGATAGATTTCTAGCTTGATATCTCTCCAATGATCTTTTGCAATGCTGAAGCGGCCAGAATTGTAGCCCCAGAAGAATTTTATGGGCTGATCCGCCTTATAATGGAAATAATTCCGCCCCTGTTCAGACCAACTTCGTTCAAGGTTACCAGGAGCAATAGCAATCTGATCGCCACTGGTCCCAACGATCGTCTCGAATCGGATGAGATGGGCATCACTCGATACATAATTTCGAGTGCGGGCAAGATCATCGCCCGGATGGAGGTACTCTCGCTCAAAAGAATAGCCAATCCGGGGAAATGCATCACTCATCAGGAACGTTCCGTTGGTCAATACATTCGAGTTTCTTTCAAAAAGCTGATTCTCTTTGTTGGTGACCTTAAATTCCAATATCGTACTGTCACCAGGAGCAAGAGACTCCTTGAGTTTCATTACGTAAAATTGCATGGTGGCATCTCTCCGAACCATTTCATGAGGAACTGCTATTCGAAATGTGCTTACTTCATCAAACCCCGTTCTCAATAGAAGGGTATCGATCTTGGTCGTCGATCGATTCACCAATGTATAGTTTCCTTTGCTATTGAAAGAATTGTTCTCCGGAAAGAGTTCTACTTCCAGATGGATGGCTGTAATGATCGGTTGAGGAAGCGTTTCGTAATTCCTATAGGCCTTCTCGAATTCGGCGAAGTAGTCGGTTCGGGACCGATCCTTCCACGGATTAGTAATTGCATTCTCTGCTTCGTAAATGCTAAAGCCCAGAACCGAGGTCATCAACAACAACAGGGCGAATGTCAAACTTGGCCAAAACGTTAGCCCCCTGCGAGCCAATCGAAGCCGCTCACCAAATCCCACCGGCAATCCTCTAAACCATAAGCAACCAGCAAGCATCAACAGTAGCATCCCAAAACTCCACCAGTAACTTTCCAATAAAAAGTACGATTTCAGTTGTTGACCATACCCATCCAGATCCGAGTAGGTCAACATCGGTGGGGTATTAAACTGCAGTAGCCTGGTCTGTATTCCAGCTTGCGGCAAGCTACCGATTCCTAACCATCCCACAAGTAATAGAAACAACCCTAAGTAAGCATTGCGGAATAGCGTTTGAACGAATACCGCAGCAAAAGCCCAAATTATCAACATCGGCCAAACAACTACATATAGATGAAACAGATATAGGTCAAGCCTCAATTGGTAATGGCCGTTCATCAATTGAATAAGGATCCCGGAGAGCATCAGGATCAAAAGCAAAATTGCCTGCATCTTCAATAACGCCAACACCTTAGCCCCCAATAAAACCCAATTGGGAATGGGAGTTACATCCAACAATTGGTCCATACCGGCCATCCTAGACCGATGAACTACCATTCCCGAAAACAAAAAAGTCAGCAGGATGATGATCATTGTAAAAAAGAAAGTGGGGACCGTCATCATCACCCGTGTAACCGGAAGAAGTCTCATATCTTCTAAGTTGCTTACCCGAGCGAGGGCAAATACTACGGCAAGTATGGCAAAAACGACGAGCAGAGCAAAATAGCGACTGCGGATAATATATCGGAAATCAACAATCGACAGGTGCCAAAGGGTTTTGCAGTGCATCGCAAAAGAGTAAGAATAGGAAACTTCTGGATAACTCGTCCCAAGGCCGTGATCGAGTCCTTTTGGGTCGCTGGTTTCAGGCTGGTTCTGATTGTAACCTCTGCGCATCTCTGACGATTCCGAAAAAGAAAACCTGCGATAGACCACCCCAAAAATACAGGAACCGATTGCAAGCCAAAGGAGACGATTGAATACGACTATCGCCGTTACCGGGGGCAACTTGACACGTTGCTCTTCCAGGGACCATCCGTTGGTCACGTACTCAAAAGCGCTTTGCCCAAATGGATCCACGATTGCCATCAAACGAAGATACCCAGCTCCCCCCAGTCCATTTTGAACGATTAGCTGCAAAAAGAAAAAAACAACCACCATCATAAACCCAGAATAAATATTCCGGCTGTACAACACAACTGAAAAAACGATTAATCCCAGCGATAGCATATTTGGGAAAACGTAAATGAAGTAGGCATTGACGTAACCTAAAATTTGAGTGGTTCCAATCATTTCTGCCCGTATTCCCGGAACCCACTCTCCGATGAGAAAAGCCAACCCTACCAGACAGGTCAGAAAAATAACGATCAGCCAAGCACTCAAGAATTTACCCAGCAAATACGGCCCTTTCCGAACCGGGAAGGAATACGTGATAGCATGAACCCGATACCGAAAATCCTTGTAAACGGTACTCCCTATAACAGCTGGCAAGAGAAACAAAAAGAACTTGTTGAAGTACTGCAGCATAAAATGAATCTCATAGGGAGCATTTAAAACCCGGAGCACTTCTGTAGAAGCTGATGAGGAATCAAATATTCCAGCCGTTCCGATAAAAGTGATGAAAGCAAAGCCAAAGAATACCAATCCATAAACATAAAAAGCAGTTGTTCTCAACCAGGTACCTAATTCAAATCTAAAGACGATCGAAAACAAGTGCATAACTCCTTTTTTGGATGCGACAAAATAGTCTGGTGATTCTCACAACCGGTAAGTCATGAAAGCATTTTGTAAAAAGGTAGCACAAATACCAAATCATGGAAAGTAGAAAGTAGTCAACCCATGGGAAATGGGTTTGAACCAGTCCGTAATTTTCGCCAATCGCCGACCTGGAATCTATCCAAAAAATGCTTTTGGTTCTGATTGAGTGGCTTTTAACGGTTCACCAGAATGGCGGGTAGAAGGTAATTTTGCATAAGTTCCTCCGGCAACATGAATTTGCCATTTCTAAAGTTGCCACTAGTAATCGCTGCTGTCAAATTCAGGGAAGGAATCACAAAAATGTATTGCCCTCCCGACCCTCGTGCTTCGATTGATGCAAAAACGCGATCACCAATGACATAATCCCGATGCCACCATAGAAATCCATACTCATTTTTGTCATTGGCATTGTCCAACCGATGGTGACGTGCTAAAACAGCTTCGGACCATTCTTTGGTGACAACCTGTTTATCGCTCCATCGACCTTGATTGAGATGCAATTGACCAAATTTCAACATATCTCGTGGCGTAAAGTACCATCCTCCACCAAAATAGGGTCGACCAACTCGATCTGTTTGCAAAATGTAGTTCTCGATCCCGAGTGGAGACATTAATCGACGATCCATATATATTTCCAGTGGTTCCTTGGTGACAAATTCCACTGCTACCCCTAAAAGATGAGGGTTTGCCGAACCGTAATTGGAGCGAATACCGGGATCATTAATCATAGGTGCCTCAAGAATGGTTTTGGTCCAATCGGCTGTCTGTTGATAATTTCCTTCGGAGGCAGCAGAATTACGCTGAATGCCAAAATCGATCGCATCCAATCCCGAACTCATGGTCAGGAGATGTCGAAGCGTAATGCCAGATTTTTTCTCATCCTTTGTATATTGGTATTGGGGCGGAAGCACTTCGTAAATGGGTTGATCAGGGCTTTTTAACAACCCCTCCTCCATGGCAATACCAACCATCGCTGCCCCGAAACTCTTGGCCACCGAACGCTGATCGTGGGCCGTATTCGCTTTAAATCCCTGAAAATACCTTTCAAAAAGCAATTGGCCGTTTTGGGCCACTAGTACAGCATGAATATTGGGTAAATCTCCCGACAAAATTTTCTCACTCATTTGTTGTAAGAGCTTGACGGCCGGCCCACTTGGCGATAATTTCCCCACTTGCCAACCATCTGACATATCGACTGGCGCTACATAACCGGGGTTGACGGACGACTCTTCTGGCCCAAATTGCCATTCGGATTCGGACCTACGAAACTCAACGGTCGTGAAGACACTACCCGCAAAAGATAGATCTAATTGAATGGCATTGGGCAATAGTCGACCGTGAAAACGCATCCCCGTCTTGAAATCTTGAAAATTCAATTGGTCCTCGTGCTTCTGAAAATTACCCGCGAAAGTTCCCGTAAAACGCTGGTCTCCCCAAAAGGGAAAAGCGGTGTAGTTTTCACCTTCAACATTACCGACCTCTAAAAAAAAATTAAGTGGAGACAACCGCAGCGTCATCAGCGGACTCCAAGTTCCTCGATATGATCCATCGGATAGTGGCTGCAATTGGACGTGATGTTTTAATATGCCACCGGTGATGAAGGCACTCATCCCTTTTGAATCGGGTGCAAGCCCAAGAAATGAAAGTCCGTCTCCCAATTCAATTGCAATCATTCCTCCCGTTTGATATTTTCCGATGCGTCGGACGACGTACTGTCCATTAGAGATTGTTAGATCCCCCTCCTCATTTTCTAATGGCTTTAGGAGAACTTCAAAACGAAAAACATCAGGGCCTGCAAAGACCCCTTCCCATCTTCCTTCGTAATCCTTCATTTCAGTTTGAGTAAAAGCCGGCCCGACCGAGGTCATTATGAAAAAGGCAATGAAACCGAACAATCTTCCCATTTTTATTACTTTGATGAGCGGACAAGTTACTTGTTCTTCATCCTCGAAAATTGTATAAAATTAACATGCGAGCACTCTTTTCCTGAATTGTTGAGGTGTCATATGATATACCTTTTTGAAATTGGTGATGAAGTGGCTCTGATCATAAAAACCACATTCATAGGAAATTTCCGTAAGTTTTTGGTCGGAAGTAGCAATCATCAGAGCTGCCCGATTTACTTTTTGTTGCCTCAGGTAAGTTCCCAAAGTCAAGTCAAAATAACGCGGGAATTGACGGGACAAATGAACGGGGTGAATATCGAGTTGTGAAGCTAAATCAGTTAGGGTTACCGGAAAGTCAGTTAGGTCGTGGATCATCTCCTGTAATCGGTGCACCCAGGTAGGTTGGTTCTTTTGCGGATCTGTTGTTGTTTTTTGACGGATTTTCTCCAGTATCTGTAAAATCTGCATCTCGATGGTCAGCCCAGTATGTTGATCGGGTATTTTGGAGGCAAGAAAAATCCGATTCATCGAGGCTTTGATCAGTGGGTGTTTGAGCTGCATGCTACCTTCAAAATCAAAGATGGGCAAATCGAACTTTTTGAACCATTCTTCGCTTAATTCGACATGAAATCCGCGGGTATAGACCGGTGGTTTTAGATTGTAATGTGCATCCTGCCAGTTGTGGAACAATAGACTGCCCGATTCCAAATGGTACGTTTCTTTCTTGTTTGCTTCCAAGAGTTGTCCCTGAATCAAATAGGTAAAATAGGCATTCTCGTGGTAGTGCCAATCTACCTTCTCATGCGTATAGTCCGTATCCGTCAGGACGAATCCCGGAAATTGAAGGCACTGATTATGATCGCCAAAAAAGACGCCGGTTTTTAGTTCATTCATAGTATTGGTTACGACTTCCGATTAAGTTGTTTGGTAAGGCACAATACTTGGTCGTCCCCCATGGTCACTACATCCCCATAAGTCAAGGAACAAGATCCCACCACCACCCCTCTTCCATCGGGAATGTACCCTCTCCGAATGTATAAGACCTGAGCAGCTCCATAGTCGCTCAACAAACCAAAGCCAATGCCGGCCATCGGAGCAACCTGGGCAATCCGATTTTCCGCTTCGTCCATCAAAGCGGTACCAATGCCGTTTCGCTGAAATTTTTGCAGCACATTAAAATCAACAATCTCCGGTATGCCTTGCTCCCGAAACGGAAGATAGTCCGATTGCCAGCAAATCGTCAAGTAACCGGCAAATTCACCTTTAATGGTTGCTACCAGGACATCTCGCTCTCCGGATGCCTGAATTTCCAGATAGTTTTGGTATTGAGTTACGGGCTTACTCCAACCCTGAGTGGCAAAGGCATCGCTGATCAATTGACAATCTTTCTCTTGTAAATCTCTAATTTTTAGATCCATCACAGCACGTTATCAAAATTAAAATCAATTCTTCAGTTCCTTCTCTAACAATGCGATTTCTTCATCCCACCAGCCACTTCCCAATCTTTCGATTGCTTTTTGATTGGCTTCTTTTAACAACTCAAGGGCTTTATGAACATCCTTTTCCAAGCCCTTCCCCCGATAGTAGTAAAATGCCAAATCTGCTGTGCCATTATAGTTCCCACCTCCCCTGGCAATGCGAACGTATTTTATCCCTTTATCAAAATCTGTCCATTCCCATCCTTCCCGCATATACACTCTCGACAACTTTAAAGCAGCACGGGCGCGATACCCTGGAACTTCTACGATTAATCTCTCCAGCAATTGTATGGCTTCGGGGATTGCAGATTTTTTGTAATCAATGATAAAGTCCGCCAATTCGTACATACCTCTTAGACTACCGTATGCTACCGCCTTCCTTCGCCATTCCAAAACCTTTTCCACTTCGGTATTTTCCTGAAATTCAAAGTGGTCTGCAATCTGATGGGCCGCATCTGGGTGCCCCATTGCCGCGACGAGATAAAACAGTTCCATTGCCTTCTCATTCCGTTTTCTGGCGTAGTTATGATGGTCTTCCTCAGTGTACAGTTCCATCGCATAATTGTACAGGCTACCGTAACAGTGTCGTATCTCACTTAAGTCAAGATGGCGGAAATTGGTTGCCGAGATGGTACGCTTTAGTCTTTCCGTTTGTTCTGCAGTAGTCAATTCGCAGAGGGACAACAGGTAAAAGGTGGGGTCGGCCTCTCTGTCAAGCCAGTAGTATTTGTAAGCTTGCCAATCCGGTCGCTTCCTACCAAAGAGGATGCTTCCCCTGCCGTCATCAGCCACCGCGATGTCCGATTGGTCCAGCACCTTATTTCTACGAAGTCGCTGTGTCTCCGAGATCACTTTTGGTAGCGACCAAAAGGTCCAGATGTCCCATTGGAAGGCTATGGCCATACTATCCATTTGGTGAGATTGGATCATGTCCAGGTAGTCCTTTGGTAGTGAAATAGCGAGAGAGTCTTCCACCTCATGGATGATATCATCATCGATTTGACCAAAACCAAAGGTGACCTGCAAAAGAATTAAAACTGAACAAAGGATTGGGGAATAGCGCATAAATCAAAGTTTTCACTCTGCATTATAAAAAATACTGTCAGCAGTGGCGACTTTCTGCTACAATTCGGGGAACTTTATCGACCAATGTCGTCAGAACTTCCTCGGGTCGCTCTACATCCATCTCCAAGTTAGGTAATTGAGCATAATCGCATTTTAGGAATGTTAAAGATAATTCCCTACATTTCTTAGATCCTAAACGGATCAGAACAATTTACCCTACCGCTATGCAGCAAATATTAGACCTTCTGGGTGTTTACGAAATGGAGACGATGTTGAGAAGTCGATTGATCTATTCATCTTTTTGTTTCTTGGTTTTCATCATTTTGATCTATTTCTACTGGGTTTCGAGAGAAAAATTAGGAGCCAACAAAAACAACAGTCAAGGTCTGATCTTCTTTTCTTTTGCTTTCTTGACCTATTGCATTATAGGGTTTGCCTCCGTTTACAAGCCTGCGGAAAATGTCTATCTCATCTTGTCAGGACTAACTGCTATGTGTCTCTTTCTTTCCTTGCCTTTTTTTTCTCTTAGTACACACCGCATTGATGAAGTTGTAGAGCATCTCTACTGGAAAAACACCACTACTTTCTTGGGGTTTCTATGGATTTTGATCATCTCCTGGACCAGTCATACCAAAGTAGTCTATGCCATTGACCGAGCCATCAGTGCGCTCGCATTAACTCTTTTAGGCTTTTTCTTCACCCGGTATTTCCTGCGGCGAAATATGAGATTTCTCGCTGCTATGTCGGTTATCTATTTCCTCTCGGTCGTCACATTGCAAATACTACCGCCAGAGAGCTTGCAAGGAGGCAAATTTGTTCATATGAATATGATCATATTAGGCCCCGCTTTGTTGCTTTCGGTGATTACCCTGGCCTATACCTTCAATTGGATCAACGAACTGAACTTTTACGAGTTGTCCAATATCTGGGTCAATGAAAATGAGGATGAAACCAAAGACAATAAAGCGACTTATTCAAAACTAACGCTGAGTGCCAGCCAGGATACATGGCTAGAAAAAATAGCCAACGATGATTTGGAAAAAGTAATCGACGAAATGATCATCTTCAAAAAACACAAGAGCCAAAAACTGGAAACCATTCTCAACATTGCTTCTCGAAACACTCGAAACAACAACAATCGGCTAAAGGATACCATCGATTATCAGGATTACCAATTAAACCGGAACAAGATTTCTGAGGCCTTGATTGCTATGATTAGCAGTTGATGTTCAGATAGTGCCTACATTCTAAGTCACGATTTCGTAACCGGCAATCAACTCCCGAGTCAATCGCTTTTTCAATTCTGGAGAAATGAAGGCATGACGAACGGCTTCTAAATTACAGCGCAAAAAGTGTTCCTTGTCCCAACCGAAAACCCGCTCGACCTTGGCGTATTCATCCGTCAAGGAAACATTCGAAATCGTTCGTGCATCGGTGTTGATGCTCATCGATATGCCGGAGCTATAGATCTGATCGAGGGTGTGGTCGGTAATCTGATCAAAGACATTCGTTTGGACATTACTGGTCGGACATACCTCAAGATGAATTGCTTGCTGTTTGAGAAAATGCAACAGGGCAGGATCTTCGGCACTGCGCACGCCGTGGCCGATACGGGCAGGGTGAAAATTTTGTAGTGTTTCCCATACGCTTTCCGCTCCTTTGGCTTCGCCGGCATGCGCAGTACAAGGAATCCCTTTTTCCTTAGCATAAGCAAAGGCCTTAATGTGATTCGTAATCGGAAAACCCGCTTCGTCTGCTGCAATATCGAACCCTACCACTCTGTTTCCCATGTATTGCTCCACCAATTGGATCGTTTCAAGACTCTGCGCTTCCGAATAATGCCTTAGCGTACAGAGAATTATTCCAGCTTCCACTCCGGTTTTCCGGATGCCTTCTTCGGTAGCCTCAATTACGGCTTCGACAACTTCATGCGATTTCAGGCCTCCTTCGAGATGCAGTAGCGGCGCGAAGCGAATCTCTGCATACAAAACCTGGTCTTTCTTCAATTGCTTAAACAGATCGAGCGTTACCAACCGTAGTTCTTCTGTTGACTGCATCAATTCGATGCCCTTTACAGCACGCGTGATGAAGTCTGCCAAATCTGTGCATTTGGAGGGCGCAATAAAAGATTGGCGATACTCTTCAAAAGTAATCCGCGGATTCAGAAAGTGAACGACCTCATAACTCAATGAACAATCGAGGTGCAGATGCAATTCGATCTTGGGAAGCGAAGCGAAGTCCATAAGCTTTAGGTTGGTTATCTTAGAGAATCGTGCAGCAATGAAAGAAATGCTTTTCTGGATGCCTCAAGTACAACTTCGATCGTGTAACGGTCTTTGATGAGGCCATTGTGGTCAATAACCGTTTGGCCCCGTGTAATACCGTTGGCCAAAATCACTTCCGCATACGCAGTGATCGACTTTGTTGCTATCTGATCGTCCAAAGCGATTCCCATGGCAATGGGATCGGGCAAATCAAAACCTGGCAACTTAGAAGTTTTGGTCGCAAATTCATTTACGGCGCGTTGAATATCCATCGCAAAATGAGCAATGGGAGTATTGATTAAACGGACTTCAGTCACTGCCTCTTCATCCATATAGGCGTGATTTCGCGAAATATCCCATCCGACCATTTTAATGTTCATCCCCGAGGAAAAAACGATCTGAGCAGCTTCCGGATCAACCCAAATATTAAATTCGGATACTGGAGTAATATTCCCATGCCCCGTCCCAATGCCTCCCATAATGGTACATTGCTTAACTTTGGAAGCAATGCCCGGTTCCTTTAAGAGTGCAATCGCAATATTGGTCAGTGGTCCAAGCGTCACCAATTCTAATGTTCCAGGATGAGCATTGATGGTCTCAATAATGATATCAATGGCATTTTCGCGCGCGGGCTCCCGTCCTGAAAGGTCTAACCCGATGTCACCCATTCCATCAAGACCATGGACAAATTGAGCCGTTTCCAATGATCGGAGAAAAGGCTTGGCTGCTCCCCGGTATACCGGTACGTCTTTTTCACAGAGTTCGACGGTATACAATGCATTCTGCACCGCTTGTTCTAAGGCTACGTTACCAGCCACTACGGTAATTGCTTTGACCTCAACGTTGGAGTTATTTAAGGCCATGATCAAAGCGACGGCGTCATCCGAGGCCGTATCGGTATCGATCAGAAAAGGTCTCATTCTTTCCATTTTCAGCAAAGAACGGTTTTCTTTCCGGAAGCTTAAAGCTTCCACCAGTAAATTCGCTCCAGATCAATAAATAAATGGGATCAACTTCTTAGTCTTTGATCGAAAGGTAGGGAACTCATTAGGAAATTGGTTCATCATGGCCCTCTCTTCGACGACAATGCGATAGTGATAAGCCAATAACATGAGCACCATTCCGACTAAAAAGAATCGAATGGATGAGAGAAACATGGTACTCCCCAAAATAGCGAGATAGGCGCCTAAGTAGCTGGGATGTCTGATGAATTGGTAAGGCCCCTTAGTAATTAATTGATGCTCAGTGCCAAAACGGACCGTATTCGAGAAATAGGTTCCGAGGCATACGATGGCCCATATTCTAATTGCACTGCCGATGAATAGCATTAACAATCCGGTGATCCGACAACGATCCATTTCCATCCGGTGAGCTTCCCCATTAAAGTAGGCCCAATCAACGATGCCCCCGGACAAGGTCAGTATCAGGGCTGCGAGGATTACAAAAAAGCTGTAACGATCGGTGGTTGCTTCCCTTCCTGCGACCATGGCCTGAAAAGCTGGTTGCGTAAAGAAAAGCAGATAGAAGAAAAAGGCGATGACCAATAAGTGCGTATTCCAAAACAAATGTGCCCGCCCTAACAAAGGCAGTCCCAGAAGGGCGATCGCCAAGACTGTAGTAGAAAGTAGTTTTTTCATAACGATGATGTAATGGTCTGTTGATCCTGATAAATTGCTCCGTATTTTGCCAGCAACCGCTCGGTCCTTTGATCCGCCACGTCCAAACCTGAGCAGAGGTTAACCGATCGAATCTTTCCGGTCCAAAACCCCTCATCGCCCGGGATTCTGCAGAAACCATAACGCTGCCAAAAGTACTGATGCCGATCTCGGCAAGAAAGCAGAACAATTGGGTCTGATAGAATTTGCCGATATATTCCCAATCCCGCATTAACCATGAACCTCGCTACTGTAAACGGAGTGTTGGGCTGGATAAGAAACCGACTGAGTTCAATGACTTGTGATGAAAACTGCCGGCTTAAAAAGGTCTTAATGACCTTCCTCGAGGTACTACTCTGATAGGTTAGGATTGGATAGTGAGAATCACTGGAAAACATGATGGTTAAACTATATTTCTTTGCGATTCGTATCATGGCCGAAGCAATGCCATCATTACTGTCCATTTGTACAATTCGAGCATAGCCTATCATTTGATGGTCGTCATTGAATGCTCCCCAATGGCGGCTATAGTAATCGGCTTGATCCAAGTCAATTTGTCTAGAGGTATGATTCATGAAGGGTCGGTACTCTGATGCCTGAAAGAACTGATACCTCCACAAAAAAGCAGCTTCTAAATCGGTCGCCAGCACCAGCTCGCGAAAAGTAATTCTTTGGTGTTTATTCATTGGTTAACAACGTACTGCGAACATTTTACCAATGAACTTATAGGAAATTTTCTTCGGCCGATGAAAATTCTTGAATTCGGCGGCAGTCATTTGTTATTCGGCGTCCCCCCATAACAATCTGGCTCCGATCTTCGGACCAAATACCACAGCATCATCTCCCGAGAGTCACCACAAAAAAAGAATATTAATGTACGATTACTCTCCGGATATGAATCCCGCTGGTCCCCTCCCCACGCAGACGCAAGACATACGCACCTTTATTCAATCGTTCGGTACCAATCGATTTTCTTTCCCAAATGGGGTCTGATACTTCCAAGTTTTGGGTGAAAACTAAACGACCGTCAATTCCATAGAAATCAGCGGTCCAGTCGCCAATTGGAAACTGCTCCAATATCACTTGTAGTTGATTCCCATAAGGCAATGGATTTTGCAATAAAGAAACCCTGCTTTGATTCTTAGTCTTAGCATCGGAAGTAGAAGTCAATATTAAACTGCGACTGGGTCTTTCGATGCGTTTATTCAAAAAGACGTGAAACTCACCGGGGTTCAGATCCAGTTCCAATGTTTGATCCCGGATGACAATACTATCACCTGTTCGATAATCGTACCACGTTCCGGAAATGATGTGAAAACCGGAATCGAAGCTAGACCAACTCTGTACATCAAAATTTCCTACGACCATTCCTCGAAGGTTATCGTCCCCAAAATGAATCGCCTTGTAAGGGGAAGAAAGAGATACATTTCTGAGCTCTGCTTTAAAACTTTCGGGAAACTGTCGCTTTAAGTAAGTGAGATCGCTGATCCAATCGTACAGATCTGAACGTTCGGGATTCAGTTGGTAGTCCCAGCGAATGGGTTTTTCATCCAAACGGCAGTCCTCTTTAACCTCACCATTTTTGCAACGATTAATGCTAAATTCATAACCTAACTCTCCAAACTGCCACATCATTTTTGGACCGGGAATGGTCCAGAAAAAGGCGTGAGCCATCTGGGTTCTTTCCAGCGCCGTCGATCGATTTTTAACAGAATAACTACCGAAGCTATTGCCAAAAGCCAAGTTTTTATACATGATGCGCTCTTCATCATGGCTCTCCATATAAGTTACCAACTTAGGAGCAGGCATCATTCGATTGGGATAGTAGCCAGCCGAAAAATCGGACTTCCCATTGTCGTGATACCCCATGGTTGCCTCATTGTAATTGAAATTGGCATTCCCCCATAGTAGAAACCCGTACCTCGACAAGGTAACTTCTTCTTGTACTCCCCCGAAGTGTTCGAGAATTAAGATGCTCTCCGGGGCGATGTCCCAAATCTTATCGGCAATGTTTTGCAGGATGTCAATCCTCGATTGATCAAAACTGCTCCAGAGGCCAACATTATCACCGGAAACTGTCTGGGTAAACCCTTTGGAAAGATCAAAACGATAGCCATCGATGTGGTATTCCTCAATCCAGAATTTAACAACTCGTTCCACGAAATCCACAGTTGCCTGGCTTTCATGATTGAAATCGTATCCTACATTAAATGGATGAGTAGCGTCCCGATTGAGCCAAGGGTTATCCGGTGTAGGTTTGAAGTTGGTAACATCCCAATACAATTGGGCCAGGGGGCTTTGACTAAATGCATGATTCAAAACGATATCCAGAATTACGGCAATCCCTCGTCGGTGAGATTCATCTACGAATCTTTTAAAAGTAACGGGATCTCCATAATACTTATCCAGCGCCATGTGAAACGACGGGTTGTAACCCCAGCTCAGATTGCCTTCAAACTCATTAACCGGCATCAATTCAACCGCATTCACACCTAGCCGTTGTAAGTAGTCCAACGTATCAATTAAATCTTCGTAACTGTGCGACTCTAAAAAATCGCGCAATAGGATTTCATAAATAAACAAACCCTCCTCTTCAGGAGCCTCGAAATCCGAAATTTGCCATTCGTAGGGGAATCCTTCCACTTTAAAGGCAGAAACAATACCCTCTCCCTCTTCAGGGTAATCGGGAAAACTATTATTGACGAATGAAGGAATGAAAGGATCATGGACCGGATCGAGTACCAACTCCGAATAGGGATCTGCAATTCGGATATCACCATCCACAAGATATTGATAACGATACCAATCCGATACAGGTCCATTAAGGGGAATCGTAAGCCAAAAAGCTTGATCATCGGGGGTCCTGTTCATTAGATAGTCTGTGGATACGGTCCAGTTATTGAAGTCTCCCAGCAAAAAAGCATTGTCCTTCTCTGGAGCATGTAAGACGAAAGTAACCGTACCATCATCATTTCGATTAAGTCCGAACGCTGATTCTTTTGGTCTTTCTTTCTCAGGGACACGTTCATATACCAGGTAATCAAATGAAATGGTATCGCTGAAGCCCATTGTTGTTTTGGCAATCACTTCAATGGTATGTGTACCGGAATTATGTGGAGGCAAATAATCGTGCGAAAAGTTGACGGTCTCTTCAACGGACTGAAAAATGATATTTCCCGCTTCCTGTATACTGACGGTAGCAAGCTTATTCAACGAGCCGGCAATCGTCAGCGAAGTACCACTTTGCAAGGCAGTGGGAGTGTTTTGTGGTTTGGTCAATTGGATTTCCAACTCTGCATCAGCCTCAAAAACATTGAGAAATATATCGCTGCCGTCTGCCTCACGGCCCGATCTTTCGCCTGTTACGTCGCGAAATACAAAAGCAATTTTTTGTACGGATTCTGATGCCGGCACTCCATAAAAAGCAGGGATATCCAATTGAAAAGAATAGAGATTATCGGACTCCTTGACCATTTTTAAGCGCTGGATGTCTTTACCCCATTCACCTTGTACATACCGCCAATCGGTGGAAAAAGTACTTTTATCCGTAATTAGCCCGGTGTGAATATAGACATCGCAATTACAATTAAGCAAACCAGCATTCCCCTTAGTTGCGTCAAATGTGATCGTAAACGGCGCTTCCACCGTAGGCAGGGCCGGGTCGGAAGTAACGACTTGCGCAGATAAGCCCAGGGTACAAAAAATGAACCAGATCGTCAAGTAAGTTGGCTTTGGCATATGTTCCGATTTTTGTCTTCGACACATCTTTCGAATTCCTGGATGCGTCCTTTACAAATAAAAAAACCTGAAAGACAATCATTTTGTCTTTCAGGTCAACAATTTTTAAATCTTTACGATTCAAATTATTTCTTCGTGTATTTCTTTTCCTTGATGCGCGCTTTCTTACCAATTAAATCTCTGAGATAATAAAGTCGAGATCTGCGGGTTTTTCCTCTTTTCAACACAGCAATTTCGACAATATTAGGAGAAGAAAAGGGAAATATCCGTTCCACTCCTACATCACCGGAGAATTTTCTAACGGTAAAGGTTTTCGTTGCGCCTTGCCCTTTAATCTGAATAACGTTCCCTCTGAATTTCTGAATCCTTTCTTTTTCACCTTCCACAATCCGATAACTCACCACAATGTTATCTCCCGACTGGAACTCAGGCAATTCATTTTTCGTAGTCAATTGCTCATGAACATAATCTATCGCATTCATCTTTCTTCTTATTTATTATTGGAACAACGGCTTTTCTAAAGCGGTGCAAATTTAGGGAAATAATCTAAATAAACCAACTTTTTGCGCTTCATTGCTTGATTAACGGATTAACGTGGCAAAACCCTTTAATTCAATCCTTTCTCCTCTTGGCGTATTGTAATTCACTACGACAACATAAACACCGTTGGGAGAGTCTTTACCATTATTAAACTTTTTGCCGTTCCATGATTCGTCGGGATCTTCCGTTTCAAAAATCAGTTCTCCCCAGCGATTCCAGATACCCATTCGAAAATTAGTAGCGCCAACCATTAGACCGACGCCTTTGAAGGTATCGTTAACAGAATCGCCGTTTGGGGTAAAAGCATTCGGAAGATAATACCTCACTTCTGGTTTGACATCCAGTATTTGAACCAGCGTATCGGTGCAGCCACTGGGGTGAGTGACAACTTGAACGATTTCATAGGTCCCGGTATCTCGAAAGGTGTAGGTAGGGTTCCGATTGGTGGAAGTAGCCAAATCTCCAATCTGCCATTGCCATCCGCTTGCATTTTGAGAATCATCAAAGAAATTTACGGTGGGCAATATGTTGCTAGGTTCATCCGGTGTGAAGGAAAAACCGGCCGTCGGAGCAGGTCGCATATTAATTAATCCTGGAAAGGTCTCAGCTGTTTCGCACCCAATTGGCGAAACAATGGAAACATCTACGGTGTAGGTCCCTTCATTTTCATACAAATGGATCGGACTGATGGCATTGCTGGTTCCTCCATCACCAAATTCCCAGGTAATGTCGTAAGTTGAATCAATTGGAGTAGAAAGGTTATCGAAAAAGATACTTTCGGGCACGCAGCCATCAAAGGTATTCGGGGCGATCACAATCAAAGCCGGTACCGGAAAATAAGACAGGTCCTTGGTAATTTCATCGATGCATTGATTGCTATCGGTCACTCTCAGCGAAACCGGTAAATTGCCCGGTCGTTGGTACAAATGAGACGGATTCGACTGTTGGCTCGTCCCTCCATCCCCAAATGACCATTCCCAATTAGCAAGCCGGTCAGCTCCGGTTTCCGACAAATCGGTAAATTCGACCGGCCCGGCAATGCACGTGTCATAGACAAATTCAAAATCTGCATTGATGGCCGGCAGCACATTGACCACTACGTCTGCCGTATCTCCACAGTCCGTATCTGGATTGAGAATTAATTGCCCGAGGTATTGCCCCAGGCCCGGAAAAGTGAAAGTCGGGCTCCATTCCGTTGACGAAGCGGTCTGCCCATTAATGTCAAACTCCCATCGGATAAAATCTACGAATTGCCGTTGAAAACTCTCATTTACCATAGGTACATCAACAATACCACATGCATTGACTACATATTCTTGACCATTGCGAATTTCATCGGATTGAATTTGGGCTACTACCACCGGGTCACAACTGGCCACATTGAATTGGA
Organism: Saprospiraceae bacterium; assembly: GCA_028284395.1. Classification (GTDB taxonomy): domain Bacteria; phylum Bacteroidota; class Bacteroidia; order Chitinophagales; family Saprospiraceae; genus JANQRV01. The sequence goes on along the minus strand of JANQRV010000441.1, from coordinate 39,661 downwards.
AATCCCGGAAAACACGACTCAACAAAGTATCTCCCCGATATTCCTCTACGCAAACGCCCACAACGTATTTACCGAGTAGGTTAGGAGTACCTGTGATGATACCGGTATTCGGATCAATAGTGATGGTAGGTCGTCCCCCCATCGGATTGAGTGCCGAATAATTTGGACGAGCAAAGCTGACTTCATTGTACGGAGGTGGACAAGCGGGAATCGGCTGAGCTCCAGCACAAGTGTTGATTGTTGCACCGGAGGTAATATTCCCACCTCCCAATAAGGGACTGCAAAATTCGTAGACCAATTGATCACCGTCGGGGTCCGTCGCAGAATGATCAAACTCAAGCGGCGCATCAGCACATATGATGGTAGGAGGAAAATTATTGAAAACCGGACTGCTATTGCAGAGGAATTGAGCATCTGGGGTAATTTCTACCGTATAAGTAGCACCGGACTCCAATGGGGCAACGATGTTGGTAATAGCAGCGTTTCGACAACACCGTTGATAGGAGACATGATAACTTTCAGTAGACTGCGGCAAGGTGACCGTAAATTCGTAAATGGCTTCCTCCACGCAGACATCCGGAGGAATAAGGCAAGGGTAATCCGGGTCGCCGATATCCCTTTGCACTCTCAGAGGAACATTTATCTGAGAGAAAGTCTGACGTTGAAAGAGCCCCTGACACTCAACTCCTTGGCCACAACGATAGATACCAATGGAAGCAAATTCGTCAAATTCAGCACATTCGGTACAATTGCAGTCCCGGTACATCGTCAGGATAAATTTGTATTCGTCGTTGCCCAAACATTCGTAGGTTATTGCACCACCAATGATATGCCTCCCCTGCAGGCTGGAAATAAAAATCAGGAAACAAAAGGCGAAAGTGATTCCATGTAATCTACTACTCATAGTTCAGTAATTTCTAAAACATTTTCTCCATTCAAATCATCATAGCTCAGACCGAGAAAGTAAGGATGATCCTGCTACAAAACGGATGAAAATAGAATTTCCTTTTTCGCTTTAACATTTAAATCCAGAAAAAATGAAATATTTGCTCGATACATCGCGTTTCATTAATCGGTCATCGCATTTCATGCTGGTTGTATCCACAGCCTTAAAGTGTTTCAAAATTTTCGGCATAAACATTATAAAACCCAACAAGTTCTAGACGAAAAAGATTTTTGCCTGATAATATCAATTCCAGCTTCAATATCTGAAAAAGTGATAATTTTGGCCCGGCATTCACCAATAGAAATTTATCCGTAAACCAGCCGAACTTAAAAATATTGTTTCACAACTTATTATTTTGACAAAAAAATTGACGCGTTGGCAGTTTCGATGACATATACTAGACAATAGTTTTAAACACAAATCAATAGGAGAATGAGAAAGGAAAAAATTTACCAATTTCACAAACCCTATACGTAAGATTAAATCCCATGTTTATGACGACCTTTACAGATGTAGCGACTTCACCTACCGAAAAGGAAGACTTCAGAAAAACAGTAGTGGCAATAAATAGCGGCCAGTTGGTACTGATGGCCACTGATAACTTATGGAGCCTTTGCGGTGATGTCAAGAATACCAGGTTGGTGGAGAAGATCCACAACTTAAAGCCAGAAGCTGACTTTCTACAATTTGAAATTCTGGTCAGTTCGATAAAAATGCTGAAAGAATACGTCCAGCATTTGCACCCGAGAATCGAAACGCTTCTTTTATATCATACGAGGCCATTGACCGTGATCATTGACAACGTCATCAATATTCCTTCGCCCATCATTTCCAATCAAAAAAGGGTTGCCTTTCGCCTCGTTCGTGATGAATACGCTTGCCCTTTAATTGATCTATTAGATCGACCTCTATTTTCTACATTCGCGCACAATGAAAAAGATACGGTTCCTCCCGGTTTTGGGGCGATTAGTTCGGATTTTCTCCGTCAAGCTGATCATGTGTCCAAACATCTGCAACAGGGTCGTGGTACCAGCGAACAATTGCCGGTAATGATCCAGTTAACCGGTCGGGAAGAATTGCATTTCTTAAGGGAGTAAACTAATGGGCTGAGCCCAGGCTTATTTTTCTTCAAAAAGCAATGAAACAGGCTCGGGATTTTGCAATACTTCAATGGCCTTATTGACGGTTGCATCCGTCTTATTGAGCAGCGCGTAGTATCCCTCTTCGCGGAAAAACTGAAATCCGACTCGGGCCTTAATCCAGGCTTCCAAAACCCTTTTGACTTCCGGATCCGGCAAGCCACCGTCATATTCACCGTGGGCCTCCGCATACGCTAAGAAACTGGAAAATATCTTTTCATCAATTTCGAAACTTCGATCAAAAGTCTCAAGGTCTTCTGCCACCGGGAGGTCATTTTGCTCTAAATAACGGTAGACGAAAGACGGAATGTGGTTTTTCAATTGCAACAAGTCCTGCCGAAGATAGATTGAATCAAACGGCACAAAAATATCCGGAGATATTCCATTTTCTCCGTAAACGGCCCGGCCTTTCTCCGTATAGAAGATGGAGTCGGAAAGGGCTGGCTCTTTCTCTTCATATATTTCTCCTTGATCATAGCGGGTCGAAAGATCATTTTCATATTGCTCCAGGTTATTGTAAGGTCGTTGTATCGATCGACCGGAAGGGGTATAATACCGAGCAACCGTTAATCGCAAAGCCGAGCCGTCTTTGAGGTTGTATTCCTCCTGGACCAGGCCCTTTCCGTAGGATCTGCGGCCGATGATGATGCCACGATCGTAATCCTGGATGGCCCCAGCCAAGATTTCGCTGGCGGAAGCAGAACGTTCATCAATCAAAACCGCGACATCTCCGATATTGTAAATGTTACGTCCAGAAGTCTCATAGTCGCTGCGATTTACGTGTTCACCTTCGGTATAAACCAGTAATTTTTCGGGCTCTTTAAAGATTTGACTGAGAATATTGGTCGCCTGTTGGAGATAACCACCGGGGTTTTCCCTTAAGTCGATGATCAAGTCCACTTCGGTCTGTCCTTCCACCAGATTATCCAGTGCATTAATAAAATCCTTAAAAGTGTTCGCCGAAAAGCGATTGATTTTAACATACCCTAACCCATCGGCCACCATATATGCCGTCTCCACACTATTGACTGGAATGCGCCCTCTGGTAATGTTGATATTGACTTGGTCTTCTTCTCTTAAAACCAAGAGTGAAACAACCGTTCCCAATTCACCGCGCAAAAGGCTGATAATATCTTCCATTTTATGATCTTCACCGGCTACGGGTTGATCATCTATACGAAGTATCTTGTCTCCACGCTGCAGGCCTGCATCCTTTGAGGGGCCGTCTTCTGTCACATTAACAATCAATACCGTATCTTCTAGTACGAATAGTTCTGCACCGATGCCTTCAAGATTTCCTTCTAACTGCTCTTTGATCTCTCGGCGTCTTTCTGAAGGAATGTACACCGAATGAGGATCCAGATTATTCAGGATTTCATTAATGGCCTTTTCGGTCAATTCTCCACCATTGACATCATCCACATACTTCGCGTCGATGTATCGAATCAGTTCCTCGATTTTCCCGTAATTGGCAGGTGAGGTCGTAACGGTATTCTGAGGTGTAATGCGAATGGCCGAATGCTGGTTCATACGGGTTCCGATCAAAATCCCACCGGCAAGAAAAACGCCCAGGGCAAGAGGCATCCAAATTTGCAATCCTTTTTTTTCAGTCATCAATCTTCTTTTTTGCTATGGTGAAGTTAAGAGGTAGCACATACTCGACAATTAAGATTTTACAAATAAACAAGGATAATTTGAAAATTTTCAAATTGTCCCATCATTTAAAACCTCTTTTTTGATTTTTTTCAAAATACTTAGCAATAATTTATAACTTGTGAAATGTATAAAGGTAAAATTACAACTGAATTCTACTATGAAAAAAGAACATGAAATCGACGACCTGGATAAACAGATCCTGTCCACATTGATGCATAATGCGAAGCGACCATATACCGATATTGCACAAGAGCTTTTTGTTTCTGGCGGCACCATTCATGTCAGAATGAAAAAACTTGAAGAATCAGGCATCGTAAAAGGATACAACTTGGAAGTCGATTATAATAAACTAGGATTTGACATTTGTGCCTTTTTAGGGATCTACCTAGACAAGAGTTCACTATATGAAGAAGTTGCCGAAGCGCTTCTGGAAATCCCGGAAATAGTGGCAGCTCACTATACCACCGGACTTTACAATATTTTTGCGAAAATCATCTGTCGCGACACCCAACACCTCCGGACCGTACTACACGATAAAATTCAGAATATTAGTGGCATTCAAAGAACAGAAACCTTTATCTCACTAGATGAAAGTATCAACCGCCAGGTGGATATTGCCAAACTAGGATCAGAATAAAAAAAGCCATTCCAAGTTCCAGAATTCACCGAAAAACTATAAGATTTCGACGGGCTCCAAAACCTGGAATGACTGTGTTTGAACTAATTTAAGACTCAAATGTGCACCTATTCACCTAGTACAGAAACTCAAGCTCCTAAATAGTTCTTCAATAATTTACTCCGGTTAGCGGAGCGAAGCTTATTGATGGCTTTATCTTTGATTTGACGTACTCGTTCACGAGTCAGGCCAAATTTTTCTCCAATATCTTCTAAGGACATTGGGTGTTCAACACCAATTCCAAAATAAAGTTTAATGACATCACATTGACGTTCGGTCAATGTACTTAAAGAACGCTCGATTTCTCTCCTCAATGATTCGTTGTAATCGAGTTCCTGATCAGTTTTGGGAGTAGTGGAGTTTTCCAGTACATCCAGCAAGGAATTGTCTTCTCCTTCGACGAAAGGGGCATCCATCGAAACGTGCCTGGCGGCAACCCCCAAAGTTGTTTCTACTTCTTCCGTAGGAATTTCAAGCAAATCTGCCAATTCATCGGGTGAAGGTTCCCGCTCGTATTCCTGCTCTAATTCCGAAAAAGCTTTATTGATCTTATTTAGAGACCCAACTTTATTTAACGGCAAACGCACAATCCTTGATTGTTCTGCCAATGCCTGTAGGATAGATTGACGAATCCACCATACCGCATAAGAAATAAACTTGAAACCTCTTGTTTCGTCAAATCGCTGCGCCGCCTTAATGAGGCCCAAATTACCTTCATTAATGAGGTCACTTAACGATAGTCCTTGATTTTGATATTGTTTGGCAACAGAAACAACAAACCTGAGATTGGCTTTCGTGAGCTTCTCCAAAGCCGCCTGGTCTCCTTGCTTGATCCGTTTAGCTAGTTCGACTTCCTCTTCGGGAGTCAGCAAGTCTACCTTTCCAATCTCCTGCAAGTACTTTTCCAGGGATTGACTCTCACGGTTCGTTATCGATTTTGTAATCTTTAATTGTCTCATCTACGCAGACGATTTTTTTATTATTGAGTAATAATTGTATTCCTAGCACAACAATAGGTCAGAATATAAGGTAGGGATATGCTTTAGGGATTTTTGAAACCTGCAATCCTTTCTCCGAAGTGAGAAAAAGAAAACAGCGGAACTTGTAAATTCTGAACTTGAATTTTGGAATTCAAATATAGCCCACAAAAATAGGGGAAAAAACCATTTAAATCAAGGTTTGCCGGGTATAGATATTTACTTTTATTTAACATCCACCTTTTTCCAAGGGAAAGATTTAAAAATAAATTTGGAAATATCATTTTTTTATATTTTATTGTGCTAATCAAGGTATCAATAAGTGCTTCATTTTGAAGAGTTTTTGATATAAAATTTGGTTAGTTCAGTTTCATTAATTCTGTCTTTCCACCTCAGCACACTTAATTCCTCTTAACTCCATAAACATTTCAAAAATCGCTTTCGACTAGGACATTAAAACATTGAAACTGTCATTTGGTTGCATCGCTTTCACACATTAATAACTTGACTAAAGTAGTATGGAAAGAGTAAAGATCGATCTAGAGTTTATATTCAGAGCATCTCCCACAATACTTTATAAATTTCTAACCACTCCTGCCTGTTTAATACGTTGGTTTTGTGATGAAGTTGACATTAACGACAATATTTATGCTTTTAGTTGGGAAGGATCAGAGGAAATCGCTGAACTTGTGGAAGATGTAGAAGATGAAAAATTGAGGTTCGTTTGGGAAGAAAGTGAAGGTGATGACGAATTCCTTGAATTCAGAATGAGCCGCTCCCCCGTCACCGGAGAGACCATTCTGGAAATTACTGATTATTGTGATGATGATGAAGCTGATGACCAAAAAGCACTTTGGGAAAGTCAAATCAAGATGCTTCGACAAGAAACCGGTGGTTAGTTGTAGTATTCTATTAAACCCCAGATCAAGAAAACCAAACCGACAACTACAAATACACCAGCTAGCCAGCCCAGTAACCCTCTCAGAATTCCCAGCGCCGCTAATAGCCCTAAACCTATTGCCCCGCCTACCAGAAGAGCCCCCAGTAGGAATTTAGAATTATCCAATACATTGCGTTGTCCTTCGGAAAAAAGAAATCCCTTCCGGGCTAATTTCTTCTTAATTGTCGCTTCCTTTTTCTGAATCCTTTTCATTCGCCGTTCAGCTTTTTTGGAAGACTTATCGGACTTGGAGACCAAGACTTCTTCAGAATTAGGCTTTGTCGGCTCGGCATCCTGATGGATGGCATAGCTGTTGCCGACACCAACGAAAATAAAAACCATCACCAACAGAAGATATTTCCTTTCCATAGTTTCAATATATTTACATTTTAGGCTTGGAACCAAGGTAAACTTTTTCGTGCGAACTGCCACCAAAAAGTAGAGGTCAGTTCCAATTTAGAAATCGTCCAACGAAAGATAATGAAAATCTACTTCGGATTAGAACTGGAAGATACCGTTTTACCCTTACCCGAAGATTCCACTTGTGGAATTTCCTACTTTGGCCCTCAGGGGATGCTGCAATATCTTTCGGTACTTTTTGGCATTCCCAAACCTCCCTTGGGAGCAGAATATCTACGGCTCGAGCAGTATCGTCAATCTCTCAAAAACCATCTGCAAATCAATGAAGAAAAAGAACCGTTTTACAGAACTTCTTTTCTTGCCGATCAATTTGCAACCGCCAATGAAATTTTGCAACGACGGGACGAACTCCTACTGTCTGGCTGGAACTTTAACATCGGAAATGAAGTACCACCGCGGCTGCAGACGATTGCGGAGATTGAGGCAATTTTCCAACAAATCATACATCAACAAAGACACTTTGCCGGTTTTGCCGATCGCTGGATGCAAGTTTTAGAAAAGATCTCAGTCAAGGAAAATACCATCCGGGAAATCCATCATTGTGAACCACTACATTTATTACCGACACACATCTTCAAACTAATTGAGAAACTTCGCGAACACGGCACTAAGGTACGGCCGGTTGCTTTCCCAAAACCAACTGGAAATGACGACCTCCATAAGTTTCAAAACTATTTAGCCACTCCCCCAACAACAAAATCCAAACAAAAACTGTCGGCAGACGGTAGCCTGCTCATCCTTAAAGGAACCAATGAAGCGAGTATCGCTCGTTTTGTTGCCGGACTGATGAGGAAGAATGACAATTTTCGCCCAGAGTGTCTGATCACCGCGGAATGCCGCGCCCTGGACAATGCCTTTATTCAGGAGGGGCTACCCAGTCTTGGCATCAAATCGGCATCACTTGCCCGTCCTTCCATGCAAGTATTAAAGCTGGCTACTTCATTTCTCTGGAAACCCATTGACCCCTTTAAATTATTGGAGTTCGTGTCTCTCCAGATCAAACCTCTTGACAATGAACTGGCCAACCGGATCGCAGAACACATCGTACAACGGCCGGGCATTAAGGGCGACGGTTGGTATGCCATGATCAATCAGTTTTTTAATCACATCGAAGCGGACGATCAAATCGATCTGGCCACCAAAAAAGAAATTAAATTTCAATATCAATTTTGGTTTGAACGCAAACAGTATGACCTTCACCAGTCCGCCCCTAAAAGCGAAGTTTATGCCATTTTCGAATACCTCGAAAGCTGGGCACTACAAGTCTTTCAAAATGAAGGCGAAACCAACCAAGCTTTACTAAAATTAAGTGTGCAGGCAAGGAAGACTAAAGATTTATTGGAAGCTTTACCGGAAATCTCTCTCAAGCCGATCGAGATCGAACGCATCGTAAAGACCATATACGAACCAGCTGCTATCCAATTTATGCCAAGTCAAAAAGGTTTTCTGCCGTTTGTAAGTCAGCCAGGTGCTATCATCGGCCCCATACCAAAATTGCTCTGGTGGAATTTTACTGCGAATGATGTAGAATATTTCTTTTCTAGTTGGTATCAGGAGGAATTGCGATTTCTACAAGGCCTAGAAGTTGAGCTGGTGAGCCCTAAACAACAAAATGAATGGCAAAACTGGAGGAAGAAACAGCCTATTTTTGCAGTTTCTCATCAATTAGTATTGACGATTCCTGAGAAAATTCGGGGCAGCCAAGTTCATCCGCATTCCTTAATGGGTAACCTCGCAGCAATTTTTGAAAATTTAGAGGACATCACGATCGATCTGGAAAAGGAGGCGACCATGTCTTTGCTCGACCAGTATTTCAATCGGCCTCGAAAACGGTCAGTCCCCTATCGAAAGTTGGCTAAACCAACTCCGTTTCTTCGCACACCACCAATCAATCTACCTGTCGATCTAGAACGTCAGGAGACCGTAACCAGCCTAGAAGCCCTGCTGTATTACCCATATCAGTGGTTTTTCCGGCATTATCTAAAAATTAAGAAGTCTTCTATTGTCAGCATTGCCGATCAAAGGACTCTATACGGAAATCTTGCTCACAGATTCATCGAGCAGCTGCTTTTAGAAGACAGCCTGTCTTGGGAAAAAATGCAATTGGAATCGTGGATTGAACAAAAGGCAGAAACCTTGTTGGAAAAAGAAGGAGCCGTTTTGCTCATGTACGGACGAGAAGCCGAGCGCATCAACTTCATCAATACGATCAAGTTTTCTGCCTGGCGTTTGTTGAATATGCTCAGGAACAACAATTGGATCGTAGAAAAAGTAGAGCATCCGCTCGAAGGCTTGTGCGAAGGAATACCGATAAGAGGGCGAGCCGACCTCGTACTCAATCGTTCAGATGAGAAGGCCATTCTGGATTTGAAATGGAGCGGCGCAGGATACCGCAGCCAACTCATCAAAAATAAAGAAGATCTTCAATTGATCATCTATGCTCATCTTTTGGCTGCAGGAAACCAATGGCCCCATTCTGCCTACTACATCCTCCAGAATGGAAAGATGATCGCTCGAAATAAGGCCGCTTTCGATGAAGTTATTCCCATTGTCGCGGATGAAGATACGACAATCATCAACACAAACATCTTGGAACGCATCGGAACGACCTATCAATGGCGACAAAGTCAATTGCAAAAAGGAGCCGTCGAGGTAAGGTGTGAATTAACGGAAAAGGAACTTGAAAGCTACTACGAAGGTTCGGCACTGGACTTACTGGAAATGAAGAAAGGAGACGCTACTTTCGATGATTATCGGGTTCTGATTAATCTTGTGGAATGACCAGTAAAACGAAAAAAACAGATCCGCACTCCCTACAAGAACTGATCCGATCAGAACGATCAAAAGAATATGTGCAATACCTGGCCGACGAGGTAATTGGCGACAATACCCGGACCTTTGCTGAACTGTGGCGATTGGTGCGCGAAGGCGAACCCCCGATTCCCCAACGCGCAGTATGGATATTGGAACTTTGTGAAGTCAATTACCCAAAGCTCGTCAAGCCCTATCTTGGCGAATTCATCGCTCAACTTGAGCACGCGGATCACAATGCTATTCAGCGGCATTTAACCAAAATCCTGGCCCGTCACGAAATACCTGAAAAATACCGCGGTCATTTATACGACCTGTCCATGAAATGGATAGCATCGCCACGAATCCATGTGGCAATCAAAGCACACTCTATGGACATCGCTTGCAACATTGCCATGGGAACTCCCGATTTAGAGGAGGAGTTGGCTTTCGTAATTAAAGACCAACTGGAATTCAACACTGCTGGATTTAAGGCGCGAGCTAAAAAGGTATTCAAGAAAATGAAGAGGCCATTTGTCTGAGTGCATCTATTCTTCTGGATTCAGCCCGGTACCCAGGAAATCACAGCAAGCGCAGAAACAATGGCAATAACACAAATAATTGATCGCTGCATTGTTTCATTTGTCCGATTAAAGGAATATTTTTGGTCCACTAAATTTTACTGATGAGTGCAAGGAAAGAAAAATTAGAGGAAGTTACCATCAAGTTTGCGGGCGACTCGGGGGATGGAATGCAGTTGACCGGAACCCTCTTTACGGACGACACCGCAACAACGGGAAGCGATCTAGCCACTTTTCCCGACTTCCCCGCAGAAATACGAGCACCGCAAGGAACATTACCGGGTGTATCCGGATTCCAAATACACTTTGGCAGTCGTGAGATATTTACCCCCGGCGACCAGTACGATGTTCTGGTTGCCATGAATGCCGCTGCCTTGAAGGCCAACAAAGACAAATTGCGAAAAGGCGGTACCATCATTGCAAATACCGATGGATTTGACAAAAAGAATCTGCGTCTCGCAAAATACGAAGGGGAAAACTCCCCATTGGATGACCTTAAAGAATCCAGTTTCGAATTATTCGAAATACCCGTAACAACGCTTACCAGAACCTGTTTACAAGACACATCCCTGGGAACAAAAGAAAAGGATCGCTGTAAAAATATGTTTGTCTTGGGGTTCCTTCTGTGGCGATACGGCCGATCACTCGATCTGATCATCGGTAATTTGCAGGCCAAATTCCAAAAAAAGCCGGTCATTCTGGAAGCCAACCTATCCGTCTTGAAAGCGGGATATCATTACGGTGAAACGGCCGAGGTATTTACAACCGTCTACGACGTGAAGCCAGCGCCATTACCGAAAGGTACTTACCGGAATATCATGGGCAATCAGGCACTGATCATCGGTCTTATCACTGCCGCTCAAAAAGCCAAACTCAATTTATTTTACGGTAGTTATCCAATTACTCCAGCCTCCGATATTCTTCATGGCTTAGCCGCCCATAAAAACTTTGGGGTCCGGACTTTCCAGGCCGAAGACGAAATCGCCGCAATCTGTGCCGCAATAGGTGCTTCTTATGGCGGAAACCTTGGTGTCACTGGTACTTCGGGACCAGGGCTTGCGCTAAAAGGTGGAGCTATGGGATTGGCCTTGATGCTGGAAATTCCACTGGTAATTTGCAATATCCAACGAGGTGGCCCTTCGACGGGATTGCCCACCAAGACCGAACAGTCAGATCTGCTGATGGCCATGTATGGACGAAATGGCGAAAGCCCGTTAGCTGTGGTTGCGGCCAAATCCCCAGCAGATTGTTTTGAAACCGCTTTCGAAGCCTGTAGAATTTCCATTCAGCATATGACACCCGTCATATTACTGAGTGATGGCTACATTGCCAATGGGTCCGAGCCGTGGAAATTCCCTTCGCCGGAAGAAATTGATGACATCGAAGTCCAATTTGAAAAAAAGGGAGAAGAAGAGGTGTTTCTGCCTTACAAACGCAATGAAGATCACGTTAGGTCATGGGCACTGCCGGGCACACCGGGCTTAGCTCACCGGCTGGGTGGTTTGGAAAAAGAAGCCAATACGGGCAATGTTTCTTATGACCCCGCCAACCATGAATATATGGTAAAGATAAGGGCCGCCAAGGTGGAAAAAATCGCCGACCACATCCCATTACAGAGGGTTGACCTCGGTCGCGAATCGGGCAAAATATTGATCCTTGGCTGGGGATCTACCTTTGGTGTAATTCAAGCCGTTACCAAAGAATTGGTCGAAGAAGGCCAGGATGTTTCGAGTACGCATTTACGTTACATCAGCCCTTTTCCAAAGAATCTGAAACAGTTGCTGGAAGGCTTCGAAAAAGTCATCATTCCGGAGATCAATAACGGTCAATTGGCAAAAATCATTCGGGATAAATTCTTGATACCTGTTTTGCCGTACAATAAGATCCAGGGCGTACCAATAACAAAAACTGAACTGAAAGATTTCGTATTGCAAAATGTCCAATAAATTTAGAAAATGACAAAAATTGCGAATGAAGGTTTAAAGGCGAAAGATTTTGCAACTAATCAGGATGTACGATGGTGTCCGGGATGTGGCGACTATTCAATCCTAAAGCAAGTCCAGAATGTTTTTGCTCAGATTGGACTTAATAAAGATGAGGTAGCAATGATTTCCGGGATCGGATGTGCGGCCCGGTTTCCTTACTACATGGATACCTATGGCATCCATTCCATTCACGGACGGGCTCCCGCAATTGCATCCGGACTAAAAATTGCCAACCCTGCTTTAAGCGTCTGGGTAGTTACCGGCGACGGCGACTGTCTATCAATCGGAGGAAATCATTTGATACACGCGCTACGTAGAAATTTTGATCTAAACATTTTACTCTTTAACAACCAGATCTATGGCCTTACAAAGGGTCAGTATTCCCCCACTTCCGAAGTAGATAAACAGACAAAGTCCTCTCCTTTTGGATCACTGGATAATCCGGTCAACCCCCTTGCGTTGGCTTTGGGCAGTGATGCCTCCTTTATTGCCCGATCAATGGATCGCGACCCCAAACATCTGCAAGCCATGTTGAAGCGAGCACACGAACACAAAGGCACTTCTTTTGTCGAGATCTATCAGAATTGCAACATATTCAACGACGGGGCTTTTTCAACCTTCACCGATAAGACCATGCGCGCCGAACACGCCCTCTACCTGGAACATGGCCAGCCGCTGCGTTTCGGCAAAAACCTGGAAAAAGGTGTTTTGATCGATGGCTGGAAACCCAAAGTAGTTTCTCTGTCCTCGGGTGAGGTTTCCGTGAACGACCTTTGGGTTCATGATGAAACCGATATTTACAAGGCTCAAATACTAGTGCGCTTCTTTGAGGATCCGAAATCTTCGCCGGATGCGCTTCCCAGACCATTTGGCTTGCTGTACGCCCAAGAACGCACTTGCTACGAAGAGCTGTTGCTACAGCAAATTGAAAATGTAAAGACGGAGAAAGGCTCGGGAAATCTCTCCCAACTGTTGTCCGGGAGTACAACCTGGCAAATATGAATATCTCCATCCGTAAGGCCACCCAGCAGGACATACCGGCCATTCATGACTTGGTAAGAGAACTGGCTATTTATGAAAAAGCGGAACAGGAATTCACGGCATCCGTTGAAGACTATCTGCAAGACTTTGATCAAAAAGTTTTCGATTCAATCGTTGCCGAACTAGATGGGGAAGTCGTAGGCATGATGCTATACTATCTTACTTATTCGACCTGGAAGGGTAAAATGCTCTATCTGGAGGATTTCGTCGTACGGGCAAAGGCCCGCCGCACCGGTATTGGACAGAGATTGTTCGACGCATTTATTGAAGAAGGAAGAAAATTAAATTGTCGGCTCACCAAGTGGCAAGTGTTGGACTGGAACAACCCAGCTATCGATTTTTACAAGAAAAATGGAGCTACCTTCGAAGACGAATGGCTAAATTGTAAGGTTTTCCTATAACACCAGTCGTTCATAAAGAACTGCTTCACAAGAGTTTTAAAAATTTAATTTAAATTTATTTGTAAAATAATAAATATATCCATATCTTTGAATCACAATAGTCACCCAGTAGTTTATCCCACATTTAGTAATTTCTAACTACCACTTTTCAGCCATCTCGCTAATTGTCTAAGCAGACCTATACACAACCTTAAATAATTCGACTGATCTAATACCTTGGCACTTCTAAAGAAGTAAGTGTATGGTGCATACTTATCCAAAGTAGCTCAATACTCCTACTGTCTTTAAGCGAAGGGAATTGTAGATCGTCTACTATTGTGATATTGAATTTCAATTGAAAATAAAATATAGTGTTTCATAGTGTGAGGGGGTGATCACTTCGGTGATTGCTCCTTATTTTTTTCCTTTTTTAATATTCTCTTTCCAATAGATTAAGCGCCAATCCTTCCAAAAGTGATTTTTTGACCGCAGGTGCATCGACCGCCTCTAAATGTTGTAGCCCTTGTTCCTGATAAATTTTCTTGTGCTCCTTAGCCAGTCTAGGAATGTCCAAACGATTGAAAATAGACAAAGTATCAGAAATCTTCCGATCTGGATGCAGATCTTTGTCATGTAAGATACTTAGTAACTTCGTTCTCAATGGGGCGTCGGCCACTTCCAAAGCCTTGGTGACCAGAAAGGTCTTTTTGTTCTGAAGAATGTCGCCCCCCACGCGCTTGCCTACTTTCTGTTGTTCGCCATAAGCATCCAAATAGTCGTCCTGCAACTGGAAAGCTATTCCCATGCATTTTCCAAATTCTTGCAAATGATGTACATCTTTTTGTGAAGCGCCACCTGAAATAGCTCCCAATCCAAGGCTGCCAGAAAGTAAAGCCGCCGTTTTAAGTTCTATCATTTTGACATACTCCTGCAATGTCACCGCATCCGTATTTTCAAAATTCATATCCATTTGCTGGCCCTCACACACCTTGATGGCTACTTCATTAAAGGTTTTGATTAGCATGGGCAAGTCCACTTCCTGACCGGTCAATCCAAGATAATGATAGACATAGACGAGCATCACATCCCCCGACAAGATACCTGTGTTAACCCCGTATTTGTGATGCACCGTTGGTTTGGTCCGACGGACTGCCGCTTCATCCATAATATCATCATGTACCAAGCTGAAGTTATGGAACATCTCCACGGCATAAGCAATGGGCAAGGAACGATCAACTTGATCATCAAACAGATGATGACTCAGCAGCACCAATACCGGCCTAATCCGCTTGCCCCCCATGTTCATGACATAGTTGATCGGTTCGTATAGCTCGTGAGGCCGCCGATCGAATGCCTGTTGACTCAGATAGTTGGTAAATAACTTTCGAAATTGATTTATTTCTTCCATTATTTTCATTTAAAGAAAAAAAAGTATAATTTAACACTTTAAATATATTTCCGTTACCACCGGAAAAATTAGTATTTTTGCCAATAATTTCCCACAAACTATTCAGCTATTCTAAATCAAGTTCCAAAATTCTTCCAGAATTGGTATAATGCAAAATGGACTTGTTTTGTTGACGGGTTTGGTGGATAAAAACATGAAGACCAGGTGCAACAATGCTAATTGCCCGTTCGTATAACGGAAAAGAAGTTCTCGATGGAAAGTAGAAGAAAGGATGGTAAATCATCAAGCCACTGGTCGGAATAACCACGCCATCTCAGGGAAAGAATTTACCCTCTACATTATTGAATAAGATTGAATTTCCAAAGCACAAACTCTAATCCAAATCGCAGTCCTTTTCGAAAGGACCCGTCCACCTTAGATCGAGTTTTGGAAAAAAGTAATAAATTCAGGTTAGCTGTAGTTTTCATTTTTTGAAAAGAAAATCAATTGTTTTATACAAAATGTCAGCGCAAAACAGGTTTCATAGAGTGCTTCTGATCGAAGACAATCCAGGAGATGTTCGTCTTACTCAAGAAGCTTTTAAAGAAAGTGGAGACGATATACGGGTAGATGTGGTGATGGATGGCGTTGAGGCAGTCCGGTACCTTTATCGAGAGGGGAAATACGCAGATGTAGCAAGACCGGATCTGATATTGTTAGACCTAAATATCCCGAAGAAGGATGGGCGAGAAGTGCTGAAGATCATTAAAAACGATCACGATTTGGAAGAGATACCGGTCATCGTCCTGACTACATCCAACGCCGAAAAGGATATTTTAAATTGTTATGAACTAAAAGCCAATTGCTATCTGAACAAACCATTGGATTTCGATATATTCTTCGAAACCATGCAAAAAATAAAGGACTTCTGGCTTAAAAGCCCCAGTCCAGTTCTTGCTCAGCCTTAAGACCCGGTTAAATAAAAGACAAACACAACACAAAACGGTAAGGTCTCGACTTCTTACTGTTTCCCAATTGGGCGTAAAGCTTCAAAAACTATAGAACACACTTTAGACTGACAACTATTTTCTGTCCTCGAAATACAGTAGCAATTTCCTGTACATTCGAGAATAGGATTACGACAATGAGAGAATAACACATCAGCCGTAGAGGATGCCTCTGCGGTCAATACCACGATTGGAAATAAACGTTTTTTCAATCTATTGTTGCTTAAGTGCTGCTTTACTTTTATTGTAAAAACTCTTTATCCCTTAGGAACATGCTAAACATTCTGGTTATTGAGGACTACCCCCCTGATGTTGTCTTGTTAAAAGCCTATCTCCAAGAGGCTTCATTTAAACACAATTTTTTTCATTCCTCTACACTTCAGGAGGGGTTTGATATTCTAAAGGAGAACGAAATTGATTTGGTACTCCTAGATCTTTCTTTGGCAGACAGTGCTGGATTTAACACCCTTAGGAAATATCTAAAAGAGTCTCCGGATGTACCGGTAATCGTGATGACGGGCATGAGAAATGAAGTGGTTGGTATGCAATCTGTAAAAGCGGGAGCTCAGGATTTTCTAATCAAAGGAGACTTCAATAGTAAGAGCTTGGTTAAAAGTCTTCGCTATTCTCTCGAACGATTTAAGAACAATTCCAAACTACAGAAAAAGGCAGATGAATTAAAAGAAGCAGACGAACGCAATAAAGAAACACTGGCTGCTGAAAAAATCGGCAGTTGGGAAATGGATATTGTCGATCGCTCTATGACCTGGGATGAAGGTATGTTTCGCATTTTTGGCTTTCAACCCAGTAGCCTGTCTCCTACCCTATCTGATTATCTCAATTATGTACATTTTGAAGATCGCAATAAAGTAGACACCTTCTTCGATCGCGTCATCCAGGGGGCAAAAGAACCGAGGTTGGAACACCGAATCATCGTTAATGGAACCAATATCAAACATTTGGCCATTAACGCTCGCGTCAAAATCAAAGGTGATCGGGATAAGATTATCCTAATGGGGTCGATCCAAGATATGACGGATCGCAAGAAAGTGGAAGATCAACAATTGAATGGAGAATCACTGAGCTCGCAACTCGATTTTTTTGGTAATCTAGTTCCTGCTTTACATCCAAAGATCACGCTTGACTTGATGCCCATTTTCCAATCTTTCAAATCGGAAAGATCAGCCGGGGGCGATAATTCGGTAGCGCATCTCAAAGCGCTTGTCCAAAGCTACTACCAACTCCTGCAGTTTGCCATGTTCAACAACTGCGAATTGAAGACCACTCCCTATTCGGTCAATGTAAAGGACTTGTTTGGTGCCCTGCAATCTTTCCTGAATAATTTCCTGAATGAACGAGAGGAAGTTCTGAAAATCCAAAGCGGTAGCGAAATGCCGGAGAAGATCTTTATCGATCCCAACTGGCTATTTCAACTAATTTATTCCCTCTATCTGTTCTCAGAAAAACAACCCATCACTTCTCAGATCACCACTACCCATTTTAGTACCGTTAAGAATAAAGCTGGTGTGACATCCCTGCATCTTGATGTACATGGACGGTTTAAGAAAATTGGGCATGTCAATACTTTTACTGAGAAAAGTCTCCTGCAAAGTCTAAAAGACAAAACAGAACACGCCCAAGAAACAATGTATCTCCTGACGATACTAAAAATCATTCATCACTTGGATGGCAACTACAACGTCAAGATGGGCCCAAATGCAACGCTAAAGTTCTCCATTGATATTCCCATGGCAGAGCCTAATTCGGCTTCCGCGGAAGCAGAGGAAAATCGGGATCAAACCAGTAGAGCTACCAATGTTTTGATCGCAGAAGATCATTCCATCAATCGGATTACTATGAAACGTATGCTTACCTCTTGGTCGGGCATGGTCAACGTCAAAATAGCGGAAAATGGCAAGGAAGCCTTAGAGATTTTTGAAAATGAAAAATTAGATGTCATTTTAATGGATCTCAAGATGCCCATCATGAATGGATTGGAAGCCGCTACCAAGATCCGCTTACAAAGCAACATTCCCATTATTGCCTTGACCAACAGCAGTTCTGACGAGGAAAAACAGGAATGTTATTCGCATGGTCTCGATGCTTATCTTTCCAAACCACTCAAGCCACAGCAGTTGTACGAAACGATAAGCTCATTGCTTCACTAGTTGAAGCGGCTTCATCGAGTCGATACAACAAGGCTTGGTAAATAATGCGAATTTTTGTTTTCTTGTTCCTTATCTTTGGATTCCGGACTGAAGACAAGGCATAAGATGAATACAAAAGACATTATTATTATTGGTGGCGGGCCAACTGGTTTAAATTGCGCCATTGCCGCCAAGGAACAGGGATTGGATTATCTGGTCTTGGAAAAAGGAGTGCTGGTCAACTCCATTTATCAATTTCCCACCAACATGACTTTTTTCTCCACTTCTAATCTCCTCGAGATTGGAAATATTCCTTTCATCGCACATGGTGATAAACCTACGCGAAAAGAGGCATTGGAATACTACCGCCGAATCCAGCAATCCTGGGATATCAAAGTAAACCTTTACGAAACGGTAGAAAAGATGCAACCTGCTCCCAATGGTATCTACTCCATACAAACCAATAAAACAACCTACCACACTAGAGCAGTTGTCGTAGCCACCGGGTTCTATGACACCCCCAGATTATTGAACGTACCGGGAGAGGAATTGCCAAAAGTCAAGCACTATTATGATGATCCACATCCTTACATCGGTCAGGAGTTGCTGGTCATTGGTGCAGCAAACTCAGCCTGCGATGTGGCGCTCGAAGCCTATTACAAAGGAGCCAAAGTCACCATGGCTATCCGAGAACACGAGATCTATCCTAAGGTAAAATACTGGATCCGGCCGAACATCGAAAATCGAATCAAGGAAGGGAGCATTAAAGCCTATTTCAATACCATCGTAAAAGAGATCAGAAAAGACGAAGTAACCCTCCAGGGGCCTCAGGGGGTTTTCACAATCAAAAATGATTTTGTACTCGCTATGACCGGCTATAAGCCCGACTATAGCTTACTCGTTAGTCTCGGTGTCCCAATTGCGGAAGATGAAGAGAAGAAACCGATCCACAATCCTACGACCCTAGAAACAGCCCTTCCCAATGTCTACGTTGCGGGCGTACTTTGTGCCGGAATGCGCACCAATAAACTCTTCATTGAAAATACCAGAGACCACGGCGAGATCATTATCCAGGACATTATTAAAAAGCAAAGACAAGCTGCTGCTTAGCCGCTGCAATTAAGTTAACAATCCGTTGATATGGGCATTACAATTCAGTACAAAGGTAAATTGACTGACACTGGAAGAATTTATGAGCTGATCCGAGAAATCGTGGAAATATCCGATACCATGAGTTGGGACTATGATATTCTGGACCAGGAGTGGAGAAGGATTCCGACTGCCCATTTTGAAAGTACATCGGAAGGTGGTATCAGGATCATCGGCAATACTTGCCTAAAGGGCATCCAGTTTACTCCTCACCCTAAGTGCGAGCCCATCTGGCTTTTCTTTACCGCCTTAGGCTACCTGAGTACTCCTTTTCATATTGCCCTGGATGCGGAAGATCTTTATCCAGAACGAAAAGTCTGGATTACTTCCATTACACACTACGCAGGAGCAGATACCCACATTGCGGTAATTAACCTGTTTAAACATCTCAAAAGTAAATACTTGCACGACCTCGAAGTACATGACGAGGGAGGTTATTGGGAGTCCGGCAACCGTGATCACCTCGAACTGAGAATCAATCGATTAAATGAGATCATGTCCATGTCCGATGAAGCCCTCTTGAAAATGGTACAAGAAAGAGACCGCAAAAAACCGGAAGAATAAATCCATTCAAAAAACAAATCACGACCAAGATTTTCGGCTGGCATGCTTTCTCAAAGCTTCAATGGGTACTACCTCTAATGCCCGTTCGTGGGTAGACTCCAGAACCACCTTGGGTGCCACACCGACATTATAAGCTTCCAACCAGCGAATAGCACAGAGACACCACTTATCGCCCGGTTTTAACCCTGGAAAACCGTACCTTGGATTAGGGGTTGACAAATCATTTCCCATTCCACGGCTGAAGATCAGGAATGGCTGCGTAATTTCCACGCATACGGAATGATTCCCATAATCTTCCGGACCCGTATCGCAGCTACCGGTCCGATAATAGCCGGTCATTGGACTGGTACAACATTCCTGCAGTTCAGTCCCAAGCACATTTTTAGCCATAACGTATAATGGTTATTGAAAAGTAACTCTTACAATTTCACTTCCCTCTACCTCATAGACAGCTGCTGCTTCGATGTATCGCTCGCCCACACGCACGTATTCTTGGTCCGTAACTCGATTCCCTTCCACTTTTCGATCTTTTATCTCGCAATAGAGATTGGGCGTATTGTCGAACATCGACCCGTAACTTTGTCTCATCTGTTCTTTCCCCGCCATGATCACTTTTCCATCCGCATTGATCAATTCGACATCGTCCGAATAAGTACTCAAAAAAGCTTCAATATCTCTTGCATTATAGGCATTCAACTGTCTTTGCACGACCATTTCCGGTGATTCTTGAAGGAGGGTATCTGGATCGATTACATGACCACCTTTAATGATCTTCTCTATATACTTCAAGTTTCCGATCTCCTCGAGCGGGTTTCTGCCAAGAAGGAGTACATCTGCCATTTTTCCGGTTTCCAGACTGCCAAATAATTTTTCTTTGCCGAAACCTTTGGCTGCATTGATAGTAGAGGCCTTTAATATGCCGTAGTTACTCAATTTAGCTTCGAACATCGCTGTTAACTCCTGCAAATATGAAGTAGCATGCAAGGTACCGATATTACCCGCATCCGTCCCCGTAATGATGTTCACTCCTGCTTTTGATAATTTGTATAGGTTTTCGCCCATTAATGCCATTCGCTGAGTCCGTACTCGATTGTGTACGGACATATTATTCTTTAATTCCTGAATTCTCGGGGGAAAAGCTTCATCAGGATACCCGGCTAAATGAAAAAGGGAGCCGTATACTGAGGGATTGCCAAGGTAAAGGTCGCTTTCATGTTTTTCCGGGTTTGCTAAAAAAGCTTTAAAGTAATTGTCGCCGACAATCAGAGTGGGAATATAAGAAACATTGTTTTCTTTCAAGAGCTCGATAAAATCGGCTTTCAAAGGCTCATCTTCAATACTATGGACCAATATATCAGCTCCGGCTTTGACTGCAAGTTTTGCCGTCTCTAATTCAGTCGCATGGACCGCTAGTTTTAATCCATGCTGATGGGTTAATTTTGCGATATGTTCTACCACCGGATAATCTTGTTCCGCCGGAAGAGCGGGGCTGTTCAGATACCAAACCTTAATGTAATCCGGTTTGTAAGTCAGCATTTTATTGAACAGGTTAGTGGCCTGATCCTTTCGGCCAAAATAAACGATTGGAGGATCGTCGGTTGCCAATGCCATTGGTTGAAAAGGCGAAAACAATGGCCCTGTAACAAAGACGTTGGGAGATAACTGTTGAGCAGCGACTGAATCGCGGATGGCAAAATTGCTGTAGGGTCCTCCCATATCCATTACCGTAGTAATCCCCATCCGAAGGTACCGGCGAAAATGATCCGGCACCAACCCCCAGGCAAAGTCGCGTTCGGTATCATAGGGAACGGTATCTCTCAGATCCAGTGCATCAGGACGTGTGTATAGACTACCGGATTGAAAGAAATGAATATGTGCGTCGATCAATCCCGGAATAGCATATTGACCTGAGCCATCAATGACATCAGCGTTTTCGTATGTTTGGTCAGAAGTACTGTCAATATCCAGTATGCGATCATTGCCGATGGCAATGGTTCGAGCCGGCAATACATCGCCGGTATTGACATCGATCAGATTGACATTTCTTATGACCAAATCGGGAGTGGGCTGCGAACATGATTGGGCCACTAACCAAAGTGAGAGTAAAACTAGTTTTACACAGGGTCTAATCATCATATCCGATATTTTGGAAAGGGATTGAGGCCTGAAGATACAAACATTTAGAGTTTCCCGAATCGGCTTTGATAGGATCTTTTACTGGGATTGATTCCAATAAATCTTCAGGTTTTTTGTACTGCGTCCGGCAGCAATGATATCCGGCTTACCATCGGCATTTAAATCCTCAACTTTCAGATCCTCGCAAGCCATCTCATTCTTATCGATCCAGATCGACCGAAAATCAGTCCAGGAAGTATCCGTAGCTGCAAACAGCATGATCCCCATTTCCCCCCAATCATTGGGTTCCCGCCATCCCACTACAATTTGATCCCTTCCCTGTCCCAACAGATCGGCACAGGCTAGGGCATGTCCCTGCTTTAAAGAATCCGTTAGAATTTTTTTGTTTCCACCAGCGTCATATAGGGCCAGGGAATTTCCATGCATGGGCTGAATACCAGCAATGAAGTGATCGCCCTTCCGAATTTCACCAAATCCTTGATCCGTCATACTCCATGACTGTGTGTCTGTTTCCTTCCAGCTTCCATTTTGTAGTTGCAACATCTTTGCCCCTTCTTTGCCCCCGATCAATAAGGTTTCGCGATTGCCATCTTGAAGTAGGTCCATATTGTGCGTCATATGCATCTGCTCATCAACCAGCGTCAGTTTCCATTCTTTCCTGGGGTCAGACGGCATGTGGTAAGCCAATACTTTAACACCGGCGCCTCTTCCCAATTTGTTTCCTCTGCCGTGTAAGGGCAGGACGATGAGCTGATACCCATTTCCCGTTTTCATCCACCGCATGCGATGCACCGTTGGTTCATGTGGTAGTTTGACCGGTTCCCAAAGTTGCGTTGGGTCGGCTGGCCGAATCAGGTAATGTACGGACCCCGAAAGCGTACTATCGGTCGTTTCACCAGGATTCCATTGTGCCCCTACCGCTACTTCTACCATGCCATCTCCATTGATATCTCTTGCCGCCAAACAGACATTGTCTTTCATTGTCAGACTGTCTACTATAACAAATCGTTCCCAATCGGGGTTTCGGAACCATACAAATTGCTTTTTGTCGGCCAGTAGGATGTCCTTCTTCTGGTCACCATCGACATCTCCAATAGCAAGACCATAACCAATGGCAACATCATCATCCAGGACCTGGGTTTCGAACCTGGGTACGGACATTTGGCTAATTTCCGGCCCCTTGCAGAAGGTCAGCATTAAACTAAAGAACGCGACCGATAAAGCCGACAATGGTTTTGAGTTGGTTATTCGAATCATATTAAGCTCATTTTAAGGTCAATGGAACAAAGCTTAGTCATTATTTTTAACGTCGGATCCGGGGGTAGGAGTGCTTCTTTTCCGATGCTACTCCATCATAGGCGTCAGGAGGGTCCTTAAAAATAACATCCGGAAATTTCTTAGTTTCAAATCCTTCAAAGTCTCGCGCCCATTCCTTATGATTGTATACACAAACGGGGAGACAGGCCGAACAGTAATTGTATTTCTTAAAATAAGGAAAGCATTTTCCCGTATCTACTACATAACGATCATAACCGAGATGGTCTTTACCGGCTTCTGGACTTCGATCATCCGGAATCGCGTTCGCCGGACAATAGATGCGACAAGCTTTGCATTTGTCACAAAACGCAGCGATTCCAGCATCGATTGGATGATCCGTGGCCATTGGTATACTGGTCGCTACACTTCCCATGCGGAACAGCGGTCCCAACTTCGGATGGATAATAGAGCCATGTCGCCCCAATTCTCCAAACCCAGCCTTCAAACCAATAGGTATGTGTAACAGATTACTGTCTCCAATCGGATGTTCAATTTCACAACTATAACCCATACCGCGTATATAATCAGCTAAGGCAATGACCGTTTCACCTAATTCGTAATAGACCCTAATGCATTCTATAGCTGATTCTTTCGAAGGCACTGTCTGGAAAGCCCGATAACGCATCCGCCCTCCCACGGCGATGGCAAAGCGTTCTTCGATGGCCCGGCCTCGATAAATATCACTTGGCTCGATTTCACAGATCCCCACAATGTCGGCCCCAAATTCTTGCGCTTTTGCTTTGAGGTGCCGGGAAGCTTCCTCCGGATCGCGAAAAGTCTTTTTTTCCTCTGCCACTTTTCCAACGAAACGAGGAAACTGTTCGTGGAAAATCTGATGCAGAAGTTCATCCACCTCAGGGATGTTAATTTCACGGCCTCCCAGTCCGGCATACCAGTCGTCCCAGGAAAAGGCAGGAGGAGAATCGGAGTGGGCCTTCATAGGTAAGTTGTAAATGTTGGTTGTCCTAAGATACGGAAGTTTTTAGAAGTATTCACCAGCTTTGTATTCAGCTTATAAACACTGCGTGAACGGATAAAACCACATGGACATGTTGGTTGCTCCATGACTCACCAGGATGTATCTATGCAACTCCAATCCGTCAATGACTTCGGACACTAATTCTCAAACAGCTATAGAAACTTATTAAACCAGTTTAATATCTCTTGATAGTAGTGTTCTCGATGTTGGGGTTGCCGGACACCATGACCTTCGTTTGGATAGCGCACAAATCGGGCTGGTACCCCCATTTTTTTCAAACCAATGTAGAATTCCTCAGCCTGGGTGATGTGTACGTCATTGTCATTTTCTCCGTGCAACAACAAAGTTGGTGTCTTGACATTATCAATGTGTCGCATTGGTGAAAAATGCCACAAAAGGTCGTAATTGTCCCAGGGCAAGCCGTTGAACTCTGTCTCAATGAGCAGCTGGTAAAGCGAGGTACCATAAAAGGATATCAAGTTGCTAACCGAGGCTACGGTTGCAGCCGCTTTGTAACGATCCGTCTGAGTAATGACCCAATTGGTCATAAAACCGCCATAAGAGCCTCCCGTGACTACCATTCTTTCGCCATCGAGAAAATCGTATTTCTCCAGCGCGGCGTCTATCCCCAACATCAGGTCTTTATAATCTCCGCCGCCCCATGCTTGATACGTACCGTCGGCAAACTTCTGTCCGTAACCTGTCGATCCTCTAGGATTGATGAACACCACCGCATATCCCTGGCTAACCAATAATTCATTGAAGTCGCTGAACGAATAACCATACATGCCGTGTGGACCGCCATGAATCCGATGTACTACCGGTATTTTGCCTGCCCCGCGCTTCTCCGGATAGGCAATAAAGCCTTGAACCTTTGTGCCGTCGAAGGATGAAAACCAGAAAGATTCCACTTTACCAAAATCCTTCCCGGCTCTCCAAGAAAAGCTTTCAAAGGTCAGTTGCCGAGACTCTGTCCCATCGAGATTGCTGGCGTAAACTTCCGCTGGGCGATCGGGACTACTGAATACGTACACCAACTGGTCCTTGCCAACGTGAAAATCACCGGCGGTCCCTAACTTGTCGATGACCGGAACTGGGTCCGTACCCTCTTTCACTCTATAAATGATTCTCTTTCCCTGATCACGAGCTAAAAAATAAAGCCATTCTCCATCGGGGTGCCATTGAGGAGAGGTGGCGCGACGATCCAATGAAGCTGTAATATTTCCAGTCTTTTTAGTCATCGGGTCCATGGTGTAGATAAAGGTATTTTCGGGAGGACTGTCTTTCGTATTTCGCTCTCTGATGGTTGCCGGGTAAGCTATTTTGCCGGAAGAAGACCACGATGGCTCATGCTCTGTGCCGATGGATGAAGTCAACTGAATCAATTCATTGTTGTCAATGTTGACGGTCCACAATTCGTTGTTGTAGTTGAGATCGGGATCAGCGGTACGGTTGCTCAAAAAAGTGACGTGCTTACTATCTGCACTCCAACTAAGGGAGTGACTATCGAATGGGCCTGGTGTCAGGCATTTGAGCAAGCGACCGGTCCGGGTTGCCAGATAGATCTTCGTCAAGCAATTATCGGTAAAAGAAGTGCGAGTCTTATATAAGGTTCTCTCCGTAATATATGGAGCATTAGGGTCTTCATTTCGACTGCAGGAAGCAGTATCAGCGGAGACAAAAGCAATGAATTGTCCATCCGGGCTCCAGGCATAGTTCTTGCGGGTCGGATGCCCTAAAAAATGTCCCGTGGAATGAATGGTGGCTAAAAGAACGGGGGGTTCGATACGCGGTTTATTCTTCTTCGGAACAAACTCAGAGGCATAAACACCATAAACACCCCCAAAAGTAGTCCGGTAGGTGATCCGAAGTCCATTCGGAGCCCATTTGGGATCAGAGACCCCTCTCTTCAACTCAAATTTATTGTTCTTTTCTATATCCAGAAGCATCAAAACACTTTGATAATTATTGTTTGCCACGTCAGTATGTCGCACCATATACAGAAGATACTTTCCATCGGGCGACAATTGCGGTGTACTGACCGCCGGCAAAGTGCGCAGGCTTTCAATAGTAATCTTATTCTGAGCGTCAAGGAAGTGGCAGCAAAATAGCAAAAAGGCAAGGGAGTATAGTCTCATCAGAAATTGCGTTATTTCCGGCCAAGATATTGAATGTTGTCCGGATTTATTGTTTTTTACTATTTTGCTTGCTAACTACAATTTGATCGTTGATGATTAAGAGACATCCAAGCTTCTTATTGCTATTTTTACTCCCGAATTTACTCACTGCCCAAACTGTTGAAAATCGCTCTACTCTTTCCATTGCGGAGATCATGCAAGGAGACCGCTTCGTAGGGTATCTCCCTTCCGGGATCAATTGGTCTGAAGACAGTAAAACGATCTTCTTCCAGTGGAATCCAGATATGGATACTTTGAGAAGTACTTACAAATTCGACCTGGATGCAGATGAGCCAATGAAACTCAGTTTGGAAGAACGCAGGCTAAAATCATCCTTTGGCAAATACAATGCCAATCGAAGTCAGAAGGTCTATTCCAAAAACGGCGACCTTTTTTTGTGGGATAGGGCAACCGGCGGCGCTCGTCAAATTACAAATACACTAGCTAGAGAAGGCAACCCCGATTTTGATGGCTCGGGTACAAAAATAGTTTTCACCCGGCAAAATAATCTATTTACCTGGGATCAAAGTACCGGGCAGATCACTCAATTAACGGATTTCCGACGTGGAACCAAGAAGACGGAAACTTCCCCGGCTGCACACCGGGAATGGCTAAATCAAGATCAGTTGGAGTACTTCAATGTACTCGAAGAACGCAAGAATTCGAGAGAAACACGCAAACGTCGCCTTGAAGAACTAGATCCTCTCAGGCCTACTACTTACTATTATGGAGACCAACAAATCTCAAACCTGACGGCCAGTCCCGACCTTCAATTTGTGACATTTCGGCTTACCAAAACGGCAAAATCAGATGCTACCCGGGTTCCGAATTACGTGACCGAATCTGGTTATGTCGAAGATATTCGGGCACGCGCCAAAGTAGGATCCCCACAAAACACCTACGCTATGGGCGTCTATGATATTGCCGCGGATTCTGTGTATATTCTGAATACGGAGCAAATCATAGGCATCTATGACAAACCGGAATTCCTACGCGAATATCACAACAGCAAAGAACCTTATACCGATCAATATGAAAAAGCACGGGAAGTAATCGTCCATGGCCCTGTTTATTCCAATGACAATCAGGCTGTCGTTGTCATCAAATCTCTCGACAACAAAGACCGTTGGATCATGCTGCTAGAGCTAGCAACTGGTCAACTTAAATTATTGGATCGACAAAGAGATGAAGCTTGGATTGGCGGTCCCGGAATTGCTGGTTGGAATTTTAGTATGGGCAACATTGGATGGATGTCGGATGACCAAGCAATCTGGTTCCAATCGGAGGCTACCGGCTATTCCCACCTCTATACGATCGATGTTAAAGGTGGAGAAAAAAAGGCACTCACATCGGGGAATTTTGAAATTATTGACGCCGAGTTATCTAATGATCAAAGCTTTTTTTACATCACAGCAAACGCCGAGGGGCCCCACGATCATCATTTTTACCGTTTGCCTGCAGCAGGAGGAACAATGGAACGCATTACCTCCAAAGAGGGTAATCATCAGGTAACCATTTCTCCGGACGAAAAATATCTGGCCATTAGATACTCTTACAGCAATGTACCGTGGGAGCTTTACCTTATGGAAAACAAGCCAGGTGCTGCCATGCAAAAAATCACGAAATCAACAACAAAGGCCTTTGAAAGATATTCCTGGCGCAAACCAGAAATCATCTGGTTTGCAGCCAGTGATGGCGTAAAAGTACCAGCCCGCCTGTACAAACCAAGTAAGAAAGTGAGAAAGGGACCGGCGGTCATTTTTGTACATGGGGCCGGCTATTTGCAGAATGTTCATCATTGGTGGAGCAGTTATTATCGCGAATTCATGTTCCATAATATGTTGGTAGACAATGGTTATACCGTCCTCGACATTGATTACCGTGGAAGTAATGGATATGGAAGGGATTGGCGAACAGCCATCTACCGACATATGGGAGGGAAAGACCTCAGTGATCAGATTGATGGAGTCAAATACCTGATCGAACAACACAATATAGATCCAAACCGGATCGGGATCTACGGGGGCTCCTACGGGGGATTCATAACTCTGATGGGTCTTTTCACATCTCCCGGAACCTTTAAAAGTGGAGCAGCGCTTCGCTCAGTGACGGACTGGGCACACTACAATCATGGCTACACATCTAACATTTTGAATACACCGGTTGAAGATAGTCTCGCTTATTACCGGAGTTCTCCGATTTATCACGCGGAGAACCTACAAGACCACCTTCTAATACTTCACGGCATGATCGATGACAATGTCCAGTTTCAGGATGTAGTGCGGCTAGCACAACGACTGATCGAACTTGGCAAGGACAATTGGGAATTTGCTGTTTTCCCTTTGGAACGTCACGGATTTGTAGAGCCCAGTAGTTGGACCGACGAGTACCGTCGAATTTTCAAATTATTTCAGGAAACACTCAAATAAGCAGGTGATCAAATATAGCTTAGTTAATTCAGACTACTTCAATACTTTTTTATCTTTGGGCAAACATCAAGTTACATAAATGGCCATTTTACAAGTTGTTGTAGGAATCATTTTCGTCCTTTTGTTGCTCAGCCTACTGGCAACTACCGTTATGGAATTCATTGCCGCAGGATTTTCATTACGTGGCAAAAACCTAGAAAAAGCCCTGAAAAATATGCTTGCCTCGACCGATGTCGACGACAAAATCCTGGCGGCTTTTAAAGATAATTCTCTGTATCGTCAACTTTCATTTCGGCTTGGCAAGAGGCGGTACGCCCCCTCATATATGAGCTCCAGCTCCTTCCAATCCATCCTCTTCGACGTAATTCTCGGAGATAAAGAGGTGGGGGTGGGCAATCTAAAAGAAAGAATTGAGGGAATACAAGATGAGGATCTACGCAACGTATTGAAACAATTGATGCGGGAGTCGGAAGATCATCTAGATACCTTTAAAGGAAACGTACAGGGTTGGTACAACAACATCATGGACCGCGCCTCCGGTTGGTATAAAAAGTCGACTCAGAAAATCTTGGTTGGAGTAGGTTTGGTCATTGCCGTGGTTTTCAATGCGGATACGATCGCATTGTATCAGCATCTTGAATCCAGCCCTGAATCCGTTGAAAAACTCGTGGCGTTAGCGGAAAATTTTGTTGAGGAAAAGGACGGCATTTCCCTGCAACAGCAAGATCGTGAATTTCAGGAGGCATATGACAATCTCAAAGGAGTAATAAACACAGAAATCAATCAGATTCAATCTTATGGTATTGGGTGGAAAAATGCGAATCTAACTTCATTGAATCAATCCGGTTGGGCCATCAAAATCCTTGGTTGGCTGGTCACCGCCTTATCCATATCCCTGGGAGCACCCTTCTGGTTTGACCTACTTCGGAAAATCGTAAATATCCGCAGCGCCGGAAGAGATGCTTAGACAATTTGGAAGTCGTTTCGGAATCCGGTCATCCCCCTTTTTCACAAAACAAATCCCACCGTCAGATAAAAACTGCGACCATCTGACGGAATTATTCCCGGTCCCGGGTATCCGGTTGCCCGTCGAGTGAAATAAAATTCGTTGGCAAGATTATTGATCCCGGCAGCCAAATGTATTGCTCGATATTGATAGCTCACGGACAAATCCATTACTTGGTAGGCTGGAATGATGCCTTCAATGGCAGAGGCCGTTCGAATCGCATTGGAGGCATCCGAAAAATGTTCTCCCACATAACCAAATTGCCATGCGGCTTTTAGATCCTTCCAGCTCAGCGACAATCCAGTTTTCACATTAATTGCCGGGACCAATTCCACTTCATTTCCCTCAATCCCGTTTTCTCTTGAATCAGTATACTTCGCATCAATAAAAGCAAAGTTGGTAAAGATGGTAAAGCGTGTAGTGGATTGTTCATTGAATAATTTGACCAAATTTATTTCGGCAAATACCTCGGCTCCATGAATGCGGGCATCGGCCACATTGGTACGAAATCTAAAGGTGCGATCCACTAAATTATTGAACAGGGGGTTGGGCTCGGTCCTGAGTACCGTCCCAATTCGGTCCCTGTAGGAAAGGAGGAATAAACTTAGATCAAAATTGAAAAAGCCTGAAAAATTCCCTCTAAATCCAAGGTCGACATTGAAACCACGTTCATCCTTTAATTCGGGATCGACGACCAGGGCCCCCACATTGACTCGGATGTCATTGAAATTAATCGCCCGGTAGTTTTGAGAAAAGTTGCCGTAGATCTCCACCGATTCGATGGGTTTTAAACTTGCGCCAAGTCCAAAAAATACAAAAGACCTCTGATTGGATTTATCTTCATCGAACACTTCGTCGGTCAATACATTTCCGGCAAGGTCCCTGGTCGTAATCCGGTAGTAGCCGTTCGCCTGCGTCAGAAGATTTTCAAAACGAACCCCGGGAGTCAAACTAAAATGTGGACTCAGGTTGAAAATGTGCTCGGCAAACAATGCAAAATTATTGCTGGGTAACTCAAAATCAGATCCCTCAAGTACGTCGGGGCTCAAATATTCAAAATCTGGTCCGGAACCATCATTTCCCTCTCCTTGTCTTCTTTTCGTCAATCCATCGTAATAGCGGAGACCAACCAGGAAAACGGCCGGTTGTTTGAAGACGGTATATTTATGGATCAAACGAGTTTCATTACCCCAATTGTTAAAATCGTCGCTTAAGAAATCTCGATTCTCTCCAAAATCCAGCAAGTTAATACGTTCCAGGTTTCCCAATGCATCGCGGCCTCCAACCAGACCGAATGTTCGACTGTTCAATCTAGTTTGATCGGAAAGGCGATATTCTAATTCAACTGCCCAAAGATTCCAATCCACGTGAAACCAATTCCGCTCGCGGTTCGACTGGCGCGGGTCGCTTGCAAACTGTGCATCCGTTAATCCACCGGGTTGCTGTGCCAGATAGGTCATATACGTATATTCCGCCTTAGCACTTAGCTTAGTACTTAACTGATATCTGGCTGAAAGATAGGCTGTATGTTGATCGAGACTGGAATTAGGGCGCCATCCATTGCTTTTTTTGTATTGATAGAAGCCATAGTAGTTTAATTTGCCAACGGTCCCCCCCAAACTATTAAAAGAGCTAAAGAAATCAAATGAACCGACGGTGTTGCGACTTGTCAATTGGATTTTGTCATCAATAGGTCCCTCCTTAAATTTAAAATTCAACATGCCGCCAAACTGCGTACCATATTGTAGAGAAGCGGCCCCTCTGACGATTTCGATTCGGTCGATACCTTCGACCGGAGGAGTATAATAACTCTCTGGGTATCCCAGGGCATCCGCACTTATATCATAGCCATTTTGTCTGGTATTAAAATTGGAGTTTCGATTTGGGCTCAACCCTCGCCCTCCTATGCCCAGCTGGACACCGGCACCATCGCTTTCCCAAATGTTCAACCCGGCTACCCGTGCGTAAACCTGCCGGCTGTTGTTAGCTGCTAGATTAGCGGTAACATCTTTAAGTAATACTACTTCATTCTTCTTAGCTGCATAAATTGCGACTCCTTCCACCGCCTTCAATCGAGAAATTCCGAATGAGCCCTCTTCTTCTTCAGCAACTACCACTCCTTCCAAATCAATGCTTGTGTTTGCCAATTGAATGGTTAAATTGACATCTCTATCTATGATCTCGAAGATCTGCTTCCGAGTTTCCATTCCTAGGAAAGAAACGGTCATGTAATAGCGGCCTTTGGCCAACGCCTCGATCCGAAATCGTCCATCTGAATCGGTTATGGTACCCAAGTTGGTTGAGTCGATGACAATGTTTGCTCCCGTTATTCCACCACCCCCCAAACTGTCAATGACCTGTCCGCTGATAGAAAAAGACTGCGCATGAATAGCAACCACACAACTTGTAAAGATCATCCAACACAGACATAAGTTTTTACGCATCATCTTCAATTTTTTCCAGTGTTCAATGGTAAAAGCCAATCTTGGCGGCCGCTGACCTGTTGCACGTCCACCAGATTGATTGTGGGATCAATCAAAGGTTGGCTTCTACGGCCATTCAAAGTGACGTAACTCTCAGCGGTAATGACCGGTTTTTCAAATCCTTTCTTGTGATATTCATCAGCCAGAAAGTGTGCAAATTGAAGAATCATATCGGGCTGTGTACTCATCATTTTCTCTTGGTTCGGTGTTAAGTAGTCATAGTTACGAACCTGTTCTCGCTTTCCAGTCACCGGATCATGGATGTGAAATACGACATATCCCGCTTTTTCCATCAGCATCACACGCCACGAAAAGCGATAGCCTTGTTCCGTCCAGAAAAGCTGGCCGGGATACAACAGGTATCGAAAGGGGAATAAGAGTTGAAATGCCAGATAAACCGCCAACATTCCATTCAGGAGTTTTCTATTTAAATAAGATGGATATTCCAGAGGGGGAGAACTGAAATCTTGTTCGATAGTCAGATTAGAAAATGGGCTGATCTTCGAAAATCGATCGATCACTTGCTGGTGAAAAGAAGCGGGAAAAAATATCAAGGTCGACAAAATCATGATGTAGGGAAACATCCCGATCTGGAAGAGGTAGAGTGTCAACAAATGAAATATAATTACTGCTCCGTAAGCATAAATTCTCGTTTTCCGATTGAGTAAGAAAAATACGATGAACAAATCGTAGATCGCTCCGAACCAACTAAAAACAAACGGTGTCCATTTGTAATTGAACAGAAAACCAATGACCGGCAAATGGGATTTTGCGGGCAGCCAGATTTTGAGAGGCATGGCTCTAAAGAGCCAGTCTACATTCAGTTTTGCCAAACCTGCATAGCAATAAACAATACCCAGTTGTATCTTGAAAATATTAATAGTCCAAGCGGGGACCGTTGCTCGCAGCAAGGAGCGATCGCGAATAACATCAAGAGAAAAGGCCCTATTTGCGGGAACGAAAATCAACAGAAAACTGACGATACTGACAAAGTAATAATGGTTCAGATAGTTGGTAAGATCGATTAGTTCAACATAAGTAAAAGTTGTAAAAAACAGTACGATCGCCACCCGGTAAAAAAGCCCCAGCATGACCGCCAACGCAGACAACCCCATCAATGCAAAGATGAGATACATTCCTGATCTACCGAGAGGCTGTACCCACTCGAAGCCACAATACTTGAAAAAAAAATCAGGGTCGATGTACAACTCTTGGATCCATCCGCGATAGGCAAAGCGGATGATACTCACCAACATAATGAAGCCAAACAAGGCTCTAAAAACAGCCAGCGGTGCTATGGGAATTTGCTGATGTACGTACTTGTCAATCGCCGTCATTATCTTGGTTCGTAATAATGATTCCCATTACGGAAGCCATATCCGATTTCAATAATGGAACCAATTTTTGCATCTCTAGGAAAATATTCGTTACTACCTCCAAGTCCGTCTCGACGACCTCATTGATCGGAGCATTCAGATTCTTG
The DNA here is from genome assembly GCA_028284395.1 of Saprospiraceae bacterium. Lineage (GTDB taxonomy): Bacteria > Bacteroidota > Bacteroidia > Chitinophagales > Saprospiraceae > JANQRV01. The sequence goes on along the minus strand of JANQRV010000441.1, from coordinate 5,866 downwards.
ACGAGGGCAAGGGTAGCCTCAAATTGATCTCTTATGTCATTGGCCAGATCCGCCTCTTCCAAATCAACCAGATAATCGTATAAACCTTTCTCATCTTTTTCATTGAGACCAATGCCCATAAAAAGATCTTTGTAGGCCTCAAGGCTTGCCAACAACAATTCATGGGAGTAATTTCCATATAAAGCTTCCGTAGCTCTGGGCCGTGAAACGCCAGCACTTCGAACTCCAGCTGGAATTCCGACTTTCCCATCTCTTACCGATCTCTGAAAATGAAGATCGATTGCATTGATGATCAAACCCATAGAACTGCCAACGTCCGTTCCGAATGCACTTTCGCTGGTAAAGGTGGTGAGATAGGTGTCCGATGTTCCATCCCAATCGTGGAGCGTCCTCGTCACCTTTTCTAATAAATGGTTGACTAAATCTTTCAAATAACGACCTCGGTTTGCCGCAAATCCGTCCGTTGAATAATATTCAATCACCTGATCAGGATCTTCACTTAGGCCATTCAACAAATAATCAATAGCCGGCAGACCAACCGCCGCTTGATTGTCGATGGCTCCCAAAATGTAATCTCCCTTAGCGATATTATTGTTGACTTTATCTACATCTGTTGGATAAATATTGGCAGCTTGTCTCAAAGCTACCGTTTCCGCCGGACCAAATTGAAAAGGTGCAACCTCTTGCCAGGCCAGCCAAGTTCTTTTCAACGCTTTGCGAGCAGCCGCTAAGTGCTCGGAATCGGGAGTCTGCGTAAAAGCATCAAAAGTGGTTACCATCTCCTCCAGGCCCAATTTCAAAGCATCGTACCCTGGAAGAATAATTTGGTTGGCGGTATTCATCACCACCTCTCCTCGGGAAGTGGCTAAGTCCACAATAGGTCCAGGATTTGATCCCGGAGTAGAGGCATCGTCATCTCCACTTTGACCACAGCTAAAAACCCCTGTAACGATTAAGACACACAAACAAAAAATCAGACCTTGGGTTCTCATAATCTTTTTTCTTTTTCAATCTTTCTATTAGTCGGTGAAATACAAAATCTTTAACCAGTCCCAGTCTACCTATTTCGTCTACCCTACCCCTTGTCAAAAATTAAAAGCCTGTCCAACTCTCACTACTGCTCCACAAAACGCATGAGGCTTCGATCGCGACATTCCATGAAGTATAAATCACAGAGCGGACCTTATTTAGACTAATTAAAAACAGCGCTCAAAACTACTTCTTGCGTTCGACATCTGGTATACCTAATTTCGGTATTGACATACCTAACGTTGGTGAAAAATTTAGGACGATGATCAATTAACTTTTTTTCCGTAGTTTCAAGAAACAATAAAAACTTTCCTATGCGCCTGCTAACCTTTCCAATCATTATAATTCTATGTATGAGTTCTTTCATTACAGCTTTTGCCCAGGGGCGGTTTACCGGCCATCCCTTTGCGACAAGATCCGAAGTTGTTGCCCGTAACGGGATGGCCGCCACCTCTCATCCCCTAGCGACACAAGTCGCCATTGATGTTCTGAAGAATGATGGCAATGCCATCGATGCAGCGATAGCTGCGAATGCTGTTTTAGGCCTGATGGAACCAACGGGTTGTGGTATTGGCGGGGATTTGTTTGCCATTGTCTGGGATGCCAAAACAAAAAAGTTGTATGGCCTCAATGCCAGTGGTCGATCGCCAAAATCGTTGTCGATCGATTATTTTCAAACCAATGGCCATGAATACATACCTACCTATGGCCCATTGTCGGTTTCGGTACCGGGTTGCGTTGACGGCTGGTTTGAATTGCATGGAAAATTTGGATCGGTTCCAATGAACGAACTATTGGGCCCCGCTATCAATTATGCCGACGAAGGGTTTGCATTAACTGAAGTAATCGCCGCAGCTTGGGCATCCAATGCTAGGAGTTTAAAAAAATACGAAGAATTTAAGAATACTTACATGCCCGACGGCAAAGTCCCACAAAAAGGAGAAATTTTTCGCAATCCTAATTTGGCGTCGACCCTCAAAAAAATTGCAACTGGCGGAAGGGATGCCTACTACAAAGGGGAGATTGCACAAACAATAGGGAAAAGTGTAAAAGATTTAGGAGGATTTCTATCCTATGAGGATCTTGCCGCACACCGGTCGGAATGGGTAACGCCGGTATCAACCAATTATCGGGGATATGATGTATGGGAAATTCCCCCCAATGGTCAGGGAATTGCGGCCTTGCAAATACTAAATATTTTAGAGTCCTTCGATATTGCATCCATGGGCTTTGGAAGTGCTGATCACTTGCACCACTTTACAGAAGCAAAAAAACTGGCCTATGAAGACCGCGCCAAGTATTATGCAGATATGGATTTCAGCAATGTTCCGGTAGAACAGCTGATTTCGAAAGAATACAGCGCTACCCGTAGTGCTCTTATCGACCCCAAAAAGAGTACCCGAACCTACGATGCGGGAGTACTCGAACATGGCAATACCATCTACTTAACGGTTGCGGATAAGGCTGGCAATATGGTGTCGTTCATTCAAAGTAATTTTTCGGGAATGGGCTCCGGTGTCGTTCCAACAGGTCTGGGATTCAGTTTACAGAATCGAGGATCTGCCTTCAATGTCAAGGACAAGAATCACCCTAATGCCTTTGAACCGGGCAAGCGGCCGTTCCATACAATTATTCCGGCTTTCATTACCAAGGATGGTGAACCATATGTGAGTTTTGGGTTGATGGGAGGAGCCATGCAACCACAGGGTCATGCGCAAATTGTAATGAATTTAATTGACTTTGGGATGAATTTACAGGAAGCTGGTGATGCTCCCAGAGTCAGACATTTCGGTTCTTCGCAGCCAACCGGCTTTCAAATGACCGATGGTGGAACACTTTATACAGAAGGAGGTTTTTCGGAAGCTGTGCTGCAAGAGTTGCTTAAACGCGGACACCGGCTGGGAAAACGCATCGGGGCTTTCGGTGGATATCAAGCCATTATGCGAAATCCCGATACGGGGGTTTACTTCGGTGCCTCTGAATCCAGAAAGGATGGACATGCCGCAGGCTATTAGGATAAAAAGGAAATCCTTATTACCTTCGGCGCTTCAAGCATCATAGTCAAATGAAAATCATACAATTAACCGATTTACACATTGGCCATGAAGGACAAGACACGCACGGAGTAGATGTTCGGAACAACTTTCTGAGATTGTTGGGTCTGTTGTCCGATAGCAATCCTGATCATTTAGTTATATCTGGAGATTTGTGCTACCGGGATGGCGACCGTTCCATTTATGTCTGGATCAAGGAAAAGATATCAACTCTGGGGATTCCCTATTCAGTTATATCGGGCAACCATGATGACCCAACGCTAATCGCGGAAGTGTTTGCACTTCAAAATGAACTAAAAGCGGGCTCTCTTTACTATCAACGTCAAATTGGGTGGATCAATGCCATCTTCCTAGATACGACTACCGGCACAATATCATCTACCCAACTAAGCTGGCTAAAAAATATATTGAGCCAAAGTCGAGAAAGTGCTTTCCTATTCATGCACCATCCGCCATTTCCCAGTGGAGTGCCGTTCATGGATAACAACCATTTGCTCAGAAATCGGGATGAAGTGGCCCAGGTTTTACTATCACATTCAGCACCGGTCTACGTATTTTCGGGCCATTATCATGTAGATAAGGTGATTGCCACAAAAAATGTGATCTCCTACATCACACCATCGTGCTTTATGCAAATTGATCAACAATCTGCTACCTTTAAAGTGGATCATTATCAAGTGGGGTACCGGGTGATCGACGTAGAAGGTCCATTCGTTCAGAGTCGAGTGCAATACCTGCCATAAGGCCTGCGAGCAACGCAAAATTTCTAATTTTAGGACCATAGAGATAACATAACCAGCGATGAGCAATCCGGAAAAGAGTACATTGAACCCGAATATCAAATGGATCGACCTGGTCACGGATTGGATGGACAACAAAATCGGTATTCCGGGTACCAAAATAAGATTTGGACTTGATTTTCTCATTGGTCTGGTTCCCTATGTAGGAGACATCATCAGTTTTGGTATTTCAGGGTTGCTATTGTTGGGCATGGCCAGACACGGCGCCAGTGGTATGCTAATCATAAAAATGATAGGTAACGTATTACTGGATGCGACGGTTGGATCTATCCCTATTCTCGGTGACATCTTCGATCTGCAATACCGAGCGAACTGGCGGAACTTAAAACTTTTTGAAGAGTTTTACGAAGAAGGAGAACATCGAGGCAGTGGCTGGTGGGTCATTCTCTTGGTCCTGATAGTATTCACGGGCTTATTCTTTCTGCTCATCTTCGTAGTCTGGAGTTTGGTCAGTGCAGCCTGGAACTTCATTATATCCTAGGCCGTTTTTGATTGGTTAGGTCGATAGGCAGTAATGAAAAGGATTCCGATGATCACAATGGCAGCACCAAACAGCTGAAGTCCTCCCATTCTTTCATTCAGAATGAAATAAGCTAAGACAATCGTTGAAATTGGCCCGGCACTTCCGATGATAGATGCATTATTGGAGCCGATCACCCGGATTCCTTCGGAAAGAAGGAGCGTCGGAAGTACCGTTGCAAAAACAGCCATCAGAAAAGCATAGAGATAAACGTGTGGATGAAAACCGCTCAGTACCCATTGATAAGCGACCCCGTGGTGAATCAAAATGGCAACACAAGCTGCGATCATGGCCAAAGAAGTAAACAACCAAGTACCCAATCGGGGCAACAATCGGCCACTTCCCACCAGATAGACCGAAAAGGTCAGTGCCGCTAGGAAAATCAGGCCCGCTCCAAGCAGAACATTTCCCTCCCCCGGCCCATTGATGTTCCTTGCAAATATCATCCCCACTCCGAGGTAGGTAATCACCAGTGCCAATATTTGATTGAGGCTGATTTTTTCCTTGTAAACCATAGCTGAGATCAATACGACCAGGGTGGGATAAGTATACAAGACCAAGCGGCCCATTCCCGCTGAAATATGTTGTAACCCCATGAAATCCATAACACTAGCCACATAGTAACCTGCCACACCCAGAAAAATCAATTTCCACCAGTCCCCGTCTTTCAGCGTCGTCGGTTTGGCGCGCTGTATCGTAACGAAAGCTATCACCAGGTAGAAGGGTAAGGCAAACAACATTCGAAGGGTCAACAATGAAATACTGTCCACATCAAATTGGTAAGCTAGTTTCACCAAGATGGCTTTCGAAGAAAATAATACGGAACCCAGCAAAACGACCAAAGAAGCCCATCCAAATCCTGGGTTCGTTTTCACCTTTTGTGACTTTTTATGTCTATCCATGTCTAAAGGAACGAATATCAACATTAAATCAAATAATTCCTATGGGTTTATTTTCATTTTTAAAAAATGCAGGTTCCAAACTTTTTAAGAAAAAAGCGCAACCTGCTACCAACGTTAATCTTCCGACGGCTGAAGAATTGAATTTTGAAAAAGCGGATTTGCTAAGAGCTGTAATCAAAGACCTAGGACTGCCGGTAGAGGGGCTTTACATCACAGTAAATGACGATGTTGTTACCTTGGAAGGCACCGTCGAAAGCCAAGCTGACAAAGAAAAAATCATCTTGACAGTCGGAAACGTGGAAGGAATTGCAACTGTTGATGACCGAATGGTTGTCAGTGTTCCTGAACCTGAAGCAGTATTTTATGAGGTAAAAAGTGGAGACTCACTTTCTAAAATTGCCAAATCTCATTATGGCGATCCAATGAAATACCCTATGATCTTTGAGGCCAATAAGCCGATGCTTAAGGACCCTAATTTGATCTATCCCGGTCAGATGCTAAGGATACCTCCATTGAACGACAACTGATTTCGCCAATCAGAATTTTGTTTTAAAGCCAAAA